>JANYHP010000037.1 GCA_025359005.1 Hyphomicrobiaceae bacterium
CTCTCCAGATGAAACCCGATCGTCGGCAAGCCGACGAAGCCGAGCACCAGGGTCGACCGCAGCCCGCATTCAAGCCGATACAGCGTGTATGTCTGGAATTTTTCCGCCAACTCCGGCAAGCGTGCGTAGGCGAACGCCGATACGATCGACGTACCCATCGGCAGAACCCGCACGGCCGCCAGATCAGCCTCCTCGATCATCTCCGCGAAGACTTTCGCAAAGATCCCAGCGTACGGCAGCGCAATCGCCAGAATGCCTGTAGTTGCGCCGAGCCCGAAAATTTGGATCAGCAGAAGCGCCCAGAAAAGTTCGTGAACAGAACGGATGGTGATAGCAAACCAGCGTACGGCGCGCAGATGCGGGTAGGCGATGGCCAGGCAGAAACCGGCGACGGCGCCGAGCCCGACCCCGAGAACCGCAAACGCAACGGTCCACACGACGCTCCACAGATCGATGGCGTGGAAATCGGGTCGCAGGATACCTGCCAGCAAGCGGCCCATTTCTTTGGCCGGATGCAGCGCTGTAACGGCGATATCAGCCACCGCCAAGCATGCAAGTGCGGTGAGCAGGAAAATACCACTGATGCGCGTGTAAGTGAGCGGCCTCACGCGCTTCCTCCAAACCGGCCGAGCAGATCAGCCGCCGTCAGATCGCGGGCGGGCGCATCAATGATCTTGCGGCCGGCCTCGAGCACGACAATCCGGTGGCAATACTCCAACGCCAGTCCAACATCATGCATGGCAGCGACGACGGTCTCGTGTTGCCGATTGATGAGTGCCAGCACGTCCGCGCCTTGCACGCGGTCAAGCGCTGAAACGGGCTCGTCGCCGAGCAGGATCTTGCGGCCGTTGTAGAGCGCACGTGCCACCGATGTGCGCTGCTGCTGGCCGCCAGACAGTTCACCAGCACTGACAAACATCTTTTCCGAGAGCCCGACTTGCTCAAGAACGCCGCCGATTTCCTCCACATCGGCCCGCCGCGGCCAGACCAGTGTCCGGAGGTTGGTCGCAGTCGAATTGCGATCGAGGCGGCCCATGTAAACGTTGTGAAACACCGACAAATGTCGCACCAACGCCGCCGCCTGTGGCACCAGCGCTACCGCCTCGGGACAATGTGCATGCAGCAATCCCAGCAACGTAGACTTGCCGGCTCCGCTACGACCCATCACGGCCACTTTGTCGCCAGCGCGAATTTCGAGGTCTATATCCGCCAACACGGGTCGGCCGCCGTATCCCACAGAGGCCCGCTTCAGCGAAAGGACGATATCGCGCTCAGACGCCATGGTGGGGACATGCCAATTGCAGCTGAAGGATCGATATCAGTTGAACAATCCAACCAGCTTTGCGACATCTTCGATGACCTTGTAGTCCTGGTTTTTAGCTGGAACGAACTTGCTCCGCGCGAAGATCTCCAACAGTGCCGGATCATTGATGCCAAGAATGGTATCCTGGATCTTCCGCGTGAAGCCGGCGCCATACACCGTGTCGATATCGCCACGCGCCACCCAGTGATAATCCGGGAAAGGCGGGCTCTCCCAGATGACTGACACCAGTTTTGGATCAACCGTTCCGGCCTTGACCTCTGTTTTCCACACGATGCTGTCCAAGATCCCGACTTCGAAGGCGCCTGTCTGGACGAGCTGCACCGTGCGACTGTGATCGCCCGAGAAGCCGACCCGGTTGAAGATTTCCTCCGGGCTTTTGCCGGGGAAAGCCTGACGTATGAAGTGTTCCGGGAACACGCGTCCGGAGGTCGATGCACGTGCGCCGAAGGTGAACGTCTTGCCGGCGATCGCCTTGGGAAGCTCTTTTGATGGCTGCAGTCCCGTCGCTGCATTGGCAATCATGACGCTGGTGAAAGCAGCGTCCTCGGCCCCCTGCGCCAGCGTTTGCGAATCCGGCACGGCGCGCACCGCCTGCACGCCGGTGAAGCCGCCGAACCACGCGAACTGGACTTGATTGTTGGTGAACGCCGTCACGGCGGCCGGATAACTTTTGACCGGCAAATATTTCACGGCAACGCCGAGCTTGGTCTCGAAATACTTGGCGTAGGCGCCGAAGCGTTCGACCAGACGCGTCTCGTCCTGATCCGGGATGGCCGTGAAAACGAGAGGTGGCGTTTGCGCCCAAGTTGGGCGGGTGACGAGATGTGTCGTCCCCAAAACTGAGAGGCCGCCAACGACGGTCCGCCTTGAGATTGTCATGTGCGTTGTCGTCCCAAGAAAGGTGGCCACAAACGTCCGGCAAAAGCCGTCGCACTTAGACTAGTGTTCTGTCGCGGCGTGTGGTGTCACAACTGGATGTCCGCGGATCACAGATCCGTTATGGGCGCTCACGCAATGCGAGAGGTCGCAATGAATGCGGTGCCCTTGAGTGCAATGGAGCCGCTACCCTGACTGGCTTCCAAACGCGCAATGAAAGTCTCCAAAATGGCTGGCGCGTCATCGCCGAGGCCGCGCAGCATCGCGGCCATGCCGGGTGCAAACGCCATGTGCTCGGCCAGCCAGCGCGCCGACGGCGCGGTGATCTGGGCCGTGTGCTTTACAA
>JANYHP010000049.1 GCA_025359005.1 Hyphomicrobiaceae bacterium
ACAAGGACGTGCCGGGCCTCATCCTGCTGCTGCTCGTGCTGTCGCTGAAGCCAGCGGGCTTGTTCGGCAAGACCGCGATCAAGAAGGTTTGAGCGCCCATGAAAAAGCTTCTCTCGCTTGCCGGATTGCTGGCACTTGCGCTGCTGCCATTTGTCATCACGTCGTCCTACTACCTGCCGCTGATCACCACGATCATCATCTATGCGATCCTGGTGCTCGGGCTCGATATCGTGTTCGGCTACACCGGTGAAGTCTCGATCGGTCACGCGGCGCTGTTCGGGGTCGGCGCCTATACGGCAGGGCTGCTGTCGCTGCACTTCGGGCTTGGCTTCTGGTGGGCCGTGCCAGCGTCCATGATCGTGACGGCGCTGTTCGGCGCATTGCTGGCGTTGCCGGCCTTGAAGGTTACTGGGCCCTATCTCGCTATGGTGACGCTGGCGTTCGGTACCATCGTGCTGACGCTCATCAACGAGATGACCGACCTCGGGCCCTGGCTTGGACACTTTAACCTGACCAACGGCCCGCTCGGCATCGAGCTGCGCACACCCTTGTTCGTCGACGTCCGTGACTGGGTGGACCTGTCGCTGAAGCGTTTGAAGGAAGTGGAATACTATTACGTCTCGGCCATCGCGCTGGTGTTGACCATTGTCGTCATCAACCGGCTGATCGCCTCGCGCTACGGCCGCGCCTTCGAGGCGCTGCGTGACAGCCCCATCGCGTCTGATTGCTGCGGGGTCAGCGTTTATCGCCACAAGGTCATGGCATTCGTCATCAGCGCCGGTTTCGCCGGTCTCGCCGGCATGCTGTACGCCTACTTCCGCCAGTACATAGCGCCGGAAGCTTTCGGTTTTGGCCAGTCAGTGGAGTTTCTACTGGCGGTGGCCATGGGCGGTCGCAAGTCGCGGCTCGGCCCCATCATCGGCTCGGCCATCATCGTCTTCCTGCCCAACATCCTGGCCGATCTCGAGCTGTTCCGCCTGACCGCCGGTCTCATCGCGGCCGTCGCCGTGATTGCCGGCATTGTAGCCTGGCGCCGCGATCCGGCGCAGGCGGGCTCCATCGCGGTAGCGGCAGGGTTGTGCGTGGCGCTGTTCGTGTTCTCTCTGTTCCTCCAGAAGATCGTCGACTGGAAGTTGACCATCTATGGGTTGATGATCCTGTTCGTGGTCTACTACCTGCCTGACGGCATCGTTGGCTTCCTCAAGCAACTCGTCGCGGCTGTCGCGCCGAGCCTGGTGCGCGGCCACGCCGAGATCAACGCCAAGGGCGACGCGGAGAATGCCTGGGCCAAGACGGCGCCGGCGTTGTCGGGGGCGGCAGCGCTGTTGTCGGTCGACAAGGCGCTGATGCAGTTTGGCGGCTTGAAGGCCTTGAACGAGGTCGATCTTGCCGTGAAACCGGGTACGATCCATGGGCTCATCGGCCCGAACGGCTCGGGCAAGTCGACGATGATGAACGTGCTGACCGGCATCTACGTGCCGACGGCCGGCACCATCACCTTCGACGGTCGGTCGATCCAGGGACTGACTTCGCCCGAGATCGCCGCACGTGGTATTGCCCGCACGTTCCAGAACGTGCAGCTGTTCGGCGAACTGACCTTGATCGAGAACGTACTGGTGGGTCTCAACCACAGCTATCGCTCCACCTTCTTCGATGTTGCCGCGGGCTTGCCGCGGGCGCGGCGCGAAGAGGCGGCGGCGCGCGAGCGGGCGGCATCCATCCTCGCCTTTGTCGGCCTTGCCGATCTTGCCAACGAGGAAGCGCGCAACCTGCCCTACGGACGCATGCGCCTGCTGGAAATCGGGCGTGCGCTGGCACTCGACCCCAAGCTGCTGCTGCTCGATGAACCGGCAGCGGGCCTGACCGCGCCCGACATCAAAGATCTGGTCGCCATCATCCGAAAGATCCGCGATCACGGCATAACCGTGATCCTCATTGAGCATCACATGGACGTGGTCATGTCCATCTCGGACACGGTTACGGTGCTTGATTTCGGCCAGAAGATCGCCGAGGGCAAGCCAGCAGAAGTGCAAGCCAATCCGCGCGTCATCGAGGCCTACCTCGGCGGCAGCGCGGCGGCGGCGTGAGGAGAGACGCGATGCTTGAAGTCAAAGGCCTCTCCGCCGGCTATGGCAAGGTCGAGGTGCTGCATGCCATCTCGATTTCGGTTCCGAAGGGTCGCCTCGTCACGCTGATCGGCTCCAACGGGGCCGGCAAAACCACGACGCTGCGCGCTGTCTCGGGCATGATCAAACCGACGGCCGGCTCGATCCGCCTTGGCGACACGGAAATTGCCGGCATGCCGCTGCACGAGGTCACCAAGCGCGGCATGGCTCATTCGCCCGAGGGGCGCCGTGTGTTCGCAACGCTGACCGTCGCCGACAATCTCGAACTTGGCGCCTTCCCGCGGCTGACTGGCGCGCGCGCGCGCGGCGATGTCGAAGCCGACCGGCAGAAAATGTACGAACTCTTCCCCCGCCTCGGTGAGCGCCGCGAGCAGCTCGCAGGCACGCTCTCGGGCGGTGAACAGCAGATGCTGGCGATGGCGCGCGCGCTGATGCTGCAGCCTGAAGTGCTGCTGCTCGACGAGCCGTCCATGGGGCTGGCGCCGAAGCTGGTCGAGGACGTGTTCAAAACGATCCGCCGCTTGAAGGAACAGAAGATCACCATGCTGCTGGTCGAGCAGTTCGCGGCCGCAGCTCTCGATGTGGCCGACTACGGCTACGTGCTGGAGAACGGTCGGTTGACGGCGGAAGGCGAGGCCAAAGCGCTGGCCAGCGATCCCAAGGTGCGGGCGGCGTATCTCGGCGCCGCGCACTGAGGTTCGTGAACTGCAGATCAATCGGGAAACCGGGCGATGCGCGGCATGGGTTGCGGCGGCGTATACCGGGCGACATTCATCTGCATGGCAAGCAGCCCGTAATAGCCGTGGATCCCCGTCAGATCGACTACGCCCTTCTGGCCGAACCGTGCCGCCGCACGCGCGAATGTCGGATCGGAGACGCGCTTGTTGCGCAGTAGCTCGGTTGAGAAGTCATAGACGATCGCTTCGTCGGCGCTCATCGCCTCCGGCCGCCGTCCATCGTTGATGGCATCGATGATCGCGCGTTTTATACCCGCCTTCTCGGCGATCGGGGCATGGATAAGCCACTCATAGTCCTGCGACCATTCACGCGCGGTCAACAGGATCGCCAACTCGCTGAGCGTGTTGCCGATGGCCGAGTTGAAGCGCAGGTAATCGCCCATCGATCTGGCCAAGGACATGACTTGCGGGCTGTGCATCAGCGGCAGGAACGGTCCGCTTGGCGGTTGCTTGCGAGCGACCTCGAAATCAGCCGCTGCCTTTTTCTGTTCGTCGCTATAGTTGGCTGGAGGCACGATGGGCAGCCGTGTGTTGGCGGTCTCAGCTGCGCTGGGGACGCTGAGGCTGACCGCAAGGCTGTAGGCTGCCATGGCCACGGCGGCGATCGGGCGGTAGCGCATCGGGTGGGTTCCTTTGAGGTGGGGACGTATCGCCAGTGTAGGCAAGTTGGCGCGGGATGTCGGGCGGAAAATTTGGATGCGGACTGCCGAGTACCCACAACCACAAGTCCCTGGTACGCATGACGATCGAGAATGATCGCCGGGGGCGTCGCGTGGCTCGTCCGGAGCTCGCGACGACCGTCGGCGCGCTCCTGGCGGATCGGCGCGCGGGATCGCGATCAGGCGTGCCAGCGACTTGTGATTGAGGGTACTAGTGTAGCGCATCTGACGTTTGGTACCCGCCCTCGGCCTGGCTCGCAACCAAACGTCAGATGCAAAAGCTACACTAGAAACATGAGCTTGCTAGTGTTCCTCTTGGCGCCGATATTTGCTCTCGAGCCAGCCGCAACGGGAGGCAAATGTCGGCGCCGGAACACTAGTGTGCTGGATTTGTGAGGGTGGCTTGCCTATAACGCACCGCTGAATACAGTGGTTTTTTTGCACGACGAGACCCCATGGCCGGCCATTCCCAGTTCAAGAACATCATGCACCGCAAGGGCAAGCAGGACGCGCAGAAGGCGCGGCTGTTCGCCAAGTTCGCGCGTGAAATTACGGTGGCTGCCAAAACGGGTACGCCCGATCCGGCCATGAACCCGCGCCTGCGCCTCGCTATCCAGGCCGCCCGCGCCGAGAACATGCCCAAAGACAACATCGAGCGCGCCATCAAGAAGGCGGCCGGGGCCGACGGCGAGAACTTCGATAACGTGCGCTACGAGGGCTATGGGCCGGGCGGTGTCGCCATCATCGTCGAAGCGCTCACCGACAACCGCAACCGCACAGGGGGCGCAGTGCGGGCGCTGTTCACCAAATACGCTGGCAATCTCGGCGCGACGGGCCAAGTGAGCCACATGTTCCAGCACGTGGGCGAGATTTCATTCAAACGGGACGCAGCGAGCGACGACGCGATGCTGGACGCGGCGATCGAAGCCGGCGCCGACGATGTGCAATCGGACGCCGACGGGCACCTGATCACCTGCAGCTTTGATACCCTGGGTTCGACGGCGGGCGCGCTCGAAAACAAGTACGGTGCTCCCCTATCGGTGAAGACCGTTTGGAAGCCCACCATCACGACCACCGTCGATCAGGACAAAGCCGAGACGATCCTCAAACTTCTTGGTGCGCTCGAGGACGACGACGACGTGCAGCAGGTGTTCTCCAATGTCGAAGTCGACGATGCGACGATGGCGAAACTGAGCGCGGGCTGACGCGTCGCCGCGAGTGAGCGGCGGTGCGCGAAAGCCCTCCGCAAGCTCAGCCATCAGAGCCGATATTGGCGTGGGCGACGCCGCCATCGACGGTGATCGTATCGCCGACAACGTAGTTGCCGGCATTGGAGGCGAGGAAGATTGCGGCCGCGGCCAGGTCTTCGGGCAGCCCGATCCGCTTGTTGGGTATTCTGCCGGCGACTGCCTCGCCGTGATCGCGCGCGGCCTTGTTCATGTCGGAGGCGAAGGCGCCGGGCGCGATCGACGTGACGTTGATCTGGTCGGCGATCAGGCGTGCGGCCATGCGCTTGGTGAGGTAGATCAGCGACGATTTCGACGCGTGATAGCTGTAGGTTTCCCACGGGTTCAAGCGCTGGCCGTCGATCGAGGTGATCATGATCACCTTGGCCGGCTGCGCCATCGAGGCGGCGGCCTTCAGCTGCGGGTACAGCGCCTGCGTCAGGAAGAAGGGTGATTTGACATTCAAGTCCATCACCTTGTCCCACCCCTGCTCGGGGAAGGTCTCGAACGGTTCGGCCCAGGCGGCGCCAGCATTGTTGACGAGAATATCGAGCTTCTGCTCGTGCGCTGCGAATGCGGCGGCAAGCGCCTTGCAGCCCTCGACAGTCGAGACGTCCATCGGCAGTGGGATGCATTTGGGACCAAGTTCGGCCGCCGTCGCTTCGCAGGCTGCAGCCTTGCGCGACGAGATGTAGACCTTGGCGCCTTGCGCGATGAAGCCGCGCGCGATGTGCTTGCCGAGGTTCTTGGAGCCGCCGGTCACCAGCGCAACGCGGCCTTCGAGTGAGAAGAGTTTTGCGATATCCATCTTTGCAAAGTCCATTTTGGTGACGTTGTCGGGGTCAGTATCCGTTCAGGCGGGCTACACGGTCGGCGTGATAGTAGGCGTCGCCGAAGAACTCGTTGAGGCTGCGGTCGCGCTTCATATAGAGGCCGATGTCGTAGTCGTCCGTCATGCCCATGCCGCCATG
>JANYHP010000092.1 GCA_025359005.1 Hyphomicrobiaceae bacterium
GCATGCTGCAGGTCCGCCACGGTCTGCGGCCGCCACATGTGCGCTTCGCCGCGCGTGCGCCAAGCATACTCGCCACCCACCTCGAGCATCGTCTCCAGATGCGGCACGTTGGCGAACGCCTGCCGATGACGCTCGACCGTCTCGCGCGCGATCTGCTGCAGGCCGACGCCTTCCACCTGGCTCGACGTGCCGGTGAAATAGCGGCGCACGAAACCACCTTTGAGGCCGACGGCGTCGAAGATCTGTGCGCCGCAATAGCTCTGGTATGTGGAAATGCCCATCTTGGACATCACCTTCAAAAGCCCCTTGTCGATAGCCTTGATGTAGCGCTTCTGCGCGTCCTTGACAGTGAGCTTCTCGTCGAATTCAGGCAGCAACTGCTCCAGCGTTTCGAACGCCAGATAGGGATTGATGGCCTCGGCGCCGTAGCCGGCCAAGGTCGCGAACTGATGCACTTCGTGCGCCTCGCCCGTCTCGACAACGAGGCCCACCGACGTCCGCAGGCCCTGCTTGATCAAGTGATGATGCACGGCGGAGGTCGCCAGCAACGACGGGATCGGCACGCTGTCTGGCCCACAAAAACGGTCCGACAGAATGATGATGTTGTATTCCTTCGAGCGCACCGCCTCTTCCGCTTCCGCGCACACCACATCGAGCGCCCAGCTCATACCACGCGCGCCCTTGGACGCGGGATAGGTGATGTCGATGGTGATGGACGAGAACTGGTTGTCCGGGACGGCGCCGATGTCACGAATACGCTCGAGATCATCGTTGCTGAGTATAGGCTGATAGATCTCCAATCGCTTCTGCTTGGAGGTGCCTTCCAGATCGAGCAGGTTCGGCCTGGGTCCGATAAAGGACACCAGGCTCATGACGATTTCCTCGCGGATCGGATCGATCGGCGGGTTCGTCACTTGCGCGAAGTTCTGCTTGAAATAGGTGTGCAGCAGCTTCGACTTGGACGACAGCACCGACACCGGCGTGTCAGTGCCCATGGAGCCTACGGCTTCCTGCCCCGTGTGCGCCATGGGGGCCATGAGGAACTTCAGGCTCTCCTGGGTGTAGCCGAACGCCTGCTGCAGATCGAGCAGCGGCACGTTGGATGTGCGCTTGACCGCCTTCTTTGCCAGCGGGAGATCGCCGACCTGGATCTGTGTGCGCTGCAGCCACTGCTCATAAGGGTGCTGGCTGATCAGCTCCTTCTTGAGTTCATCATCGGCGATGATCTTGCCCTTTTCCAGATCGATAAGCAGCATCTTGCCGGGCTGCAACCGCCACTTCTTGGCGATGTTGCTTTCCGCGACCGGCAGCACGCCGCTCTCCGACGACATGATGACGATGTCATCCTTGGTGACGAGATAGCGCGCGGGGCGCAAGCCATTGCGATCGAGCGTCGCGCCGATCTGGCGGCCGTCGGTAAACGCCATCGCGGCCGGGCCATCCCACGGTTCCATCAGACAGGCGTGATACTCGTAGAACGCCCGCCGATTGGCATCCATCGAGGGATTGCCGGCCCACGCTTCGGGGATCAGCATCATCGCGGCATGCGCAAGGCTGTAGCCACCCATCGTCAGGAATTCGAGCGTGTTATCGAAGCACGCCGTATCCGACTGGCCCTCGTAGGAAATGGGCCACAGCTTGGAGATATCGTTGCCCCACAGCGGCGACGACACCGATGCCTGCCGCGCCGCCATCCAGTTGACGTTGCCGCGCAGCGTGTTGATCTCGCCGTTGTGCGCCACCATGCGATAGGGATGCGCCAGCTTCCACGATGGGAACGTGTTGGTGGAAAAGCGCTGATGCACCAGCGCCATCGACGACGACACGCGCGGGTCCGACAGATCCTTGAAGTACGCCTTCACCTGATAGGACAGGAACATGCCCTTGTAGACCAGCGTGCGCGACGACAGCGACACGGTGTAGTGACCGATGTCGCGCTTCTTATAAGCTTCGCGAAGTGCCGGTCGACAATGCCTCGCTGTCGGAGATGGTGCGGGCCACAGAGCCGGTGCATCGCCAGATCATCGTCGGCCGCCCGGCGAGCCTTGCCGATCAGGATGCGTTCGAGCG
>JANYHP010000100.1 GCA_025359005.1 Hyphomicrobiaceae bacterium
GATGGCGCCGAACGCGCCCGCCTGTGGACCTATCTCCGGCCCACACAAGTCAAGAAAGCGCTGTTTCCCAAGGTGACGCTGACGTTCCTGCCGCCGCGCAAGTTGACGCTCGATCCGGCGCTGAAGGGTCGCGCACGACGCCTCGCGGCTGGCCGCCTCATGCAGGACGTGCTGACCGATGCAGCCGTTGCCACGGCGAACACCAACCGCACGCTGTTCGAAGCGATCGCGGAGGCCGGAGCCACGCGTTCGACCGCGAAGGTCGCGATCGAAGATCCCATGGGCACGAAGCTCTCGATCAGAAAGCTGGTGCTCGGCGCGCAAGTGCTCGGGGGCAAACTCGAAAAGCTCGCGCCCGTCGGCGGCGCGGTGGGTGTCATGCTGCCCAATTCTGCCGGTGTCGCGGTGGTCATCACGGCGCTCGCCGGCATCGGGCGTGTTTGCGCGATGATCAATTTCACGGCCGGTGTGGCGAACATCCGCGCGGCCTGCACGGCGGCCAATGTCAAAACCATCGTGACGTCGCGCGCCTTCGTCGAAAAGGGCCGGCTCGACACGCTGATTGCTGCGCTGGAAATTGCGGGTTTGAAGTTTGTCTATTCCGAAGACATTCGCGCCGCGATCACACCCATCGACAAGATCAGGGCCGTGCTCGCTGGGACCAAGCCGCGCGTCAAGGTGAGCCCGGCGTCGGCGGCGGCCATTCTGTTCACGTCGGGCTCGGAGGGCGTGCCGAAGGGCGTTGCGCTGAGCCATACCAACATCCTCGCCAACATCGCGCAGGCGCTGTCGCAGGTCGACGCCAACGGCGAGGACAAGGTGTTCAACGCGCTACCCGTCTTCCACTGCTTCGGGCTGACGGCGGGGCTGTTGATGCCGCTGGTGGGTGGCATTCCCGTCTATATGTATCCGACACCGCTGCACTACCGGATCATTCCTGAACTCGTCTATGACAGCCAGTCGACGATCCTGTTCGGCACCGACACCTTCCTCAATGGCTACGCCCGCGTAGCTCACCCCTACGATCTGCGCTCGGTGCGCTTCATCATGGCCGGCGCGGAGGCCGTGAAAGATCGCACGCGGCAGATCTATTCCGAGCGCTTCGGCGTGCGCATTCTTGAAGGCTACGGCGTGACGGAAACAGCGCCGGTGCTGGCGCTCAACTCCCCCATCGCGCAGAAGGCCGGCAGCGTCGGGCGGTTGGCGCCGCTGATGCTGGCACGGCTGGAACCGGTGCCGGGCATCGACGAGGGTGGGCGGCTGTACGTCAAAGGCCCCAACGTGATGCTCGGCTATCTGCGGGTTGAAAAGCCCGGCGTGCTGGAGTGCCCGCCGGAGGGCTGGCACGACACTGGCGACATCGTGACCATCGACGCGGATGGGTTCATCACGATCCGCGGTCGCGCCAAGCGCTTCGCCAAGATCGCCGGCGAGATGATTTCACTGTCGGCGGTGGAAGCGATCGCGGCAGTGGCGTACCCCACTACGATCGCCATCGCGGTCGCGCTGCCGGACGCGCGCAAGGGCGAACGCGTGGTGCTCTTGACGACAGACGCCAAAGCCGGACGCGACGCCTTCCAACAGGCGGCGAAGGCCAAGGGCGCGGCAGAGTTACTGACGCCCAGCGCGTTCCTTGTCGTCGACAAACTGCCGCTGCTGGGCTCCGGCAAACCCGACTACGTGGCGGCGCTGGCCGTGGCGAAAGCACATGCAGCGCCCGAAGCACGGGATACGATGGGCGCCGATGCCGCGCATGATAAGCGCCTCGCCCAGGCTCTATGAACCAACGCCGCCGCCAGAACCGACAGCGGTGCTCGATCAGCGCGCGGGTGGCGCCGTGCCGGCGTGATCGACCACGTGGCCGCGGGCGGCAGCGGTGAGGCGGGCACGCATAACGTCCGTCAGCGGCGCTTTTCTCCAGGGCTTGGAATGGACGTACACGTTGACCGTCTCGGCCGTGACGATCGTATCGGCCTCGCCGGCACGGCGCATGGCAAGGGCCAGTGTGTACGACGTGGTGCCCATCGATTTCAGGCTCACGTCGATGTCGAGGATCTCGTCGAAGCGCGCCGGCGCAGTCCATTCGATCACCTGGCGGACGACCTGGAACTCGAAGCTGCCGTCAAAGACGTTCTGCGGCGCGAACGCCGCGCGTAGGAACTCGGTGACAGCCAAATCGACATAGTCGCCATAGCGCGGGTTGTAGACGACGCCTTGCCCATCGCATTCGCCATAGCGGACGCGCAGTCGGTAGCAAAAGGGTGCAGGCTCGGACATAGGCGTCTCCTCAGGGCCGGCAGAATAGGTACTGAATCGTTTGAGCCGCAAGCTTCATCTCAAATTTCGTCATCTCAAATTTCGTCATGGCCGCGCCGGCGCCCTTGGTGTGGGTGAAGTCGATGAACGCGACGAGGTCGGCTTGACGCCGGATATTTTTGTTGAGCACCGCAACAGCAGATTGAGGAGGTGGCGCCATCGGTGTGGCTCGGTTCTGTGTTGATGTTGGTGTCGCCCGATACGCCATTTGCAGGCATCGGCCAGGCGCTCGACGGCGCGGCGCCAACCGAGATAGCTCGGCAGATGCCAGGATGCGACGCCTTTGAACCTAGAGCGCTTTCCACTTGGTTTGGATCGAGGAAAGCGCTCTAGCCCTTTGTTTATCGCATTTTCTGCACCAAACCGGTGTCCACTTTGGTGGAAAATGCTCTTGTACCCACAGGGGACTTCCAAGTGGTCGCGCGGTGAGATGGAGAACAGGATCAAGGAGTGCCAAGGTGATGTGTCCGCCGACCGCACGCCGACGCCGACGATGCGCGCCAACCAGCTGCGCCTTTGGTGCTCGTCGTTCGCCGACGTGCTCGTGTGCGCCGTGCGCCGCATCGGACTTGCGGGCACCACGTTCGAACGCGCGACGTGCGGCACGATCCGGATGCACCTGCTCAAGGTCGGCGCTCTGGTCACCATCAGCGTCCGTCGTGTCAAGCTGGCGTTCTCTTGGCGTCTGCGGGGCTATGCTCATCGGCGTACGCGCGGCGTGCTGCTGCGGTTTTGGATCGTTGATGCCGAACCGATCATCGGCGCCTGCGCACCGAGAAAGGCGCGGGTCGAGGGCCAGCGCGTGCGCGGCCACGCAAAATAGCATGCGCCCTCGTCGGAGAGCGCGAGAGGCCCCCGACGGCGCAGCCGTCAAGATCAACGAGCCTTTCGCATTTCGCCCGAAGGGCGAATGGAGGCGGCAACCGTTTGCACGGCCCTGCCGGCAACAGAAACAAACGGGCCGCCCCGAAGGACGGCCCGCGTGAGACAAGACGGCACCCTAGTCGTGTCGCTGGCCGGTTATCTCCGGCGGGACGCTCATGCCGCGCGCAACGCGCCGCGCATGACAACGAAAAGGTGGCGAACCGCCATAATCAGTTGCGCGCTCAAAAGGCAGTCATTGCCCCGCACACGTCAACCGATATCGCCGTCCCATGGTTCTCACTCGACATCGGATCACCTCCCTTCGGTTGCTGTTGATGAGCAACGGTCGCACGGCTCTCAGCCGAAACCAAGACGAAATTGAGCAACACTCGTCACAATTCAGCGACCGGTTTTCACAAGCGATCAATTTCTGCTGACGTGCGGCCCGGCCGCGCGCGATACGTCGGCAACGACCAGCCGCGGATGATGGCCATCGCCCGCAGCGCAAAAGCGAAGCCGATGCCGGCCGCCTGTGCGACGGGAACGGAGGCCCCCGTCGCCAGCACGCCGACGTAGACAACCGCGCCGAGCAGCGCTGCCGTGACGTAGATTTCTTTCTTCAGAAGGATCGATGGTTCCTGGCCAAGCACATCGCGCACGATGCCGCCGACCGCTGCGGTGATAACCCCCATGACGATGGCGACAGTTGCGCCTGCTCCGGCAGCGAGCCCCTTCTCGGCACCTACGACAAACCCAATTTCATTACCTTCGGCGAAAATGGCCGCCCTCACTACATCTCCGGCCCTCATGACCATCCCATGCAGATCGTGAGCACGCTTCGTCGCACCGTCGGGGATGGGAAGTTTGACATGACGCTGATCGGGTAAGCGGGCTCTCGCCACATCATCAATGAGCGGAGGCGGTCATCAATGTCACTAGAGACTTCTCAAACGTGGATACCACTCATTACCTTCTTCGCCGCCTCGCTCGCCTTCCTCCTCCTGTTCGCCCTCGTCGCTCGTCGCACTGGCGCCCCATTCAATGTGGCCT
>JANYHP010000125.1 GCA_025359005.1 Hyphomicrobiaceae bacterium
GATGGCGATCATGGCGTTGGACAGTGACGGCCCGAGAAATGCTGCGAGCGCAATCGCGAGTATGAGAAATGGAATCGCCAGGACGGCGTCGGTGATGCGCGAGACTAGCGTGTCGATGAAACCGCCGCGATAGGCAGCGATCAAACCGATCGGCACGCCGAGGCCGATCGCGATCGAGATGGAGACGAGCCCTGCCGCCAGCGAGGCCCGTGTCCCGTAGATGACCCGTGAAAGCACGTCGCGTCCGCTCTCGTCGGTGCCAAACCAATAGAGCGCGGACGGCGCCTTGCGCACGGCGCCCCAACTCTGCTTGATCGGATCATAAGGCGCGATCCACGGTGCGAGTGCTGCGATGACAGCCAAGGCCAGGATGATGCCGAGGCCGAACATCGCGCTGCGGCGCCGCCGTAGCCGCAGCCACGCGCGGCGCAACGGGCTCTCGTACGTCGCATCATCGGTGTCGGGCGTGGCTGTTGGCGTCATGGCACGACGATGGCGGAAAGGGACATGGCTGGTCAAGCGGCACCACCGCCGCTCACAGGGGCGTTGGCCGGCAGCATTCGATCCTGCTTCGGGTAAGGCATAAGGACGTCGGCGCACTTAACTCCGAAGGCGCGGATTGACCAGCACATAGGCCATGTCAGCGAGCAGGTTGAGCACGATATAGGTCGCGGCCGTAATCAGCGTGACGCCTTGCACAACGGCGTAATCGCGGTTGAACACGCTGTCGACGAGCAGCTTGCCGAAGCCGGGGATAGAGAACACCTGCTCGGTCAGCACCGCGCCCGAGAGCAGAGTGCCGAGTTCGAGCGCGCCGAGTGTAATGATCGGTGTCAGCGCGTTGCGCATGGCATGTTTGATGACAACCACGGTTTCCGTGAGGCCCTTTGCGCGCGCGGTGCGAACATAGTCTGCACTCATCGCCTGCAGCATGGCCGAGCGCGTGTGACGCATCAAAACGCCGGCAAACGAATTGCCGAGGACGAACGCCGGCAGAATGGTCGTCTTCACGCTCATCCAGACGTCTTCGAACGGAGACACATAGCCCGACGCCGGCAGCCAACCAAGGTTCACCGAGAACAGAAAAATCAGCATGATGCCGAGCCAGAAATTCGGCATCGAAATACCCCATAGGGCGACAAGGTTGACCAGATAGTCGGTCGCGGTGTTCTTTTTGATCGCCGAGATGATGCCGGCTGTGATGCCGATCACCAGGGAGATGAGCAGGGCCATCAGGGCAAGCTGCAACGTCACGGGAAATTTCTGCGCGATCAGGTGGGACACCGGCTCCTTGAGCCGCATACTCTCGCCGAGATTGCCAGCCAGGACGTTCTTGAGCCAGAAGACGTATTGCACGGGCAGCGGCTGATCGAGGCGATATTGTCGGCGGATCTGCTCGATCACAAAGGGATCGCGCTCCTCGCCCGCCATGACGAGCGCTGGATCGCCAGGAAGAAGCTGCTGCAACAGGAAGATGATCACCGTCACAAAAAAGAGTGTCGGCACCAGTTGCAACAGACGCTTTCCGAGAAGGGCAGCCATTACGGCGTCAGCTTCAGGCCGGTCACGCGCACGAGACCGTCGGCCAATTGCTCGTAGCCGGTGAGCTTCGACGAATGGGCGACAATCGAGAGCTGGTGATAGAGATAAATGATCGAGCCTTCGTTAAGCACCTTTTCCGCGATCTTCTCGTAGATCTTTTTCCGGTCCGTAACGGTGGCTGCAACGCGGGTCTCATCGAACCATGTGTCGACCTCGGCGTTGCTGTAGAGGCCGTTGTTCTGCGGTGCCTTGGTCTTGAAAAAGATATAGCTGTTGCCATCGGGATCGACACGACCCGACCATCCGATGAAAAAGGCCTGGAAACGGCCGTCCTCTGCTTCCTTCAGCGATGTCGCGAATTCGGTCACGCGGATCTTGAGATCGAACCCAGCTTCGACGGTCATGGCCTGCAGGACCTCCGCCACCTGTCGCGATTCTGGGTTGTTCGGCACCATGAAGTCGACCACGACCGGCGCCTTCAACCCCGCCTCGTCCAGCAGCTTTCTGGCTTTGGCAACGTCGCGCTTCTGGATTGGGAATTTTTCTTGATAATAGGGGTTTTTAGGGCTGACCCACTGGTTGCCGACAGTGAACTCTCCGTTGAAGACAACCTGATTGATGGCGTCGCGGTCGATCGCCGCCTCGAAGGCCTGGCGCACCTTTGCACTCTTGCCGAACGGGCCGTCAGTGCCGGCTGGACCGTTGGCGAGATTGAGCGTGATGCCTTGGTAGCCGAGCCACGTCACGGCGGCCAGCTTCAGTTTGGCGTCTGCCTTGATGTCCTTGATGTCGGTGGCGAGCGCGCGCTCGATCAGGTCGAGTGAGCCGGCCTTGAGGTTGGCGAGGCGCACCGTCGAATCCGCGATCGGGCGATAGATAACGCGGTCGATATGCACGTCCTTGGCGTTCCAGTAGCCGGCGAACTTTTCAAGCACGATGCGGTCCTGCTGCACCCGCTCGACAAACTTGTACGGCCCGGCGCACACCGGCTTGGTGCCGAACTTGTCGCCGAGTTCTTTCGCCGCCTTGGGAGAGACGATCATACCGGCGCGGTCTGCCAGCTGCGCAATGAGCGGCGAAAACGGCGCCTTCAGTTTCAATTTGACGGTGAGCGGATTGACCACCTCGATCGCCTCGATGGCGGCAAGCTCTGGCTTTCGGAACGAGCCCTGGAAGTTCAGATGCCGGTCGAGCGAGAAGCGAACGGCTTCGGCGTCCATTTTCTCGCCGTCGTGGAAGGTCACGCCGTCACGGAGTTTGAGGGTCACGGTCCGGCCATCGGCACTGGTCTCATGAGCGAGGGCCAGTTGGGGAACGAGC
>JANYHP010000204.1 GCA_025359005.1 Hyphomicrobiaceae bacterium
GGCATGGTGGCGCACCCCGTGATCGTGGAAATGCTTCGCGGTCCAGCCCTGTTGACGCGCGCGATAGAGCGCGAGCACGCGCTCCCGCTCGCCAGCCCCGATCGCGTTCGGCGACGGTTTGCCGAGCCTCCGGTCAGCAAGCCCCGCCGCGCCCTCGTCTTCGAACTGATCCACCCAACGGCGGAACGTCCACTCGGAACATCCAAGCAACTCTGCCGCTTCCAACTGAGAATAACGACCCCGTTCCCAGGAACTTAAAACATCACGGAACCTCTGCATTCTTCGGTCCTGCCCACGTTCAATCCGGCTCATCCCAAGCACCTCTGTTGCGAAGTGTGTGGATTGCCGGACAGATCGTGCGCTACCTAAACCGGACAGATCGTGAGCTACTGACACCCTGGATATGAGTCTTGATCTTATCGGTCGGCCGATGTAGAGGGACACACCCGTGACATTGTTCGCGGATCAGGCGCGCTTCGGAACGGCTCCTACAGGTGCCACAAGAAGCGCATTGCGTGCGCCCGTAGCTCAGCTGGATAGAGCACCAGACTACGAATCTGGGGGTCAGAGGTTCGAATCCTTTCGGGCGCGCCAATTGCGAACAAAACTGCGAACCACTCCGCCATTGGCTCCGCCAGCCATAACACATTGCTCCAACGTATCTTTCCGGCCGATGAGCCGCACTTGACGATCGTCAACCTCGACACGATCAAGCAACATGCCGATATAGGCCTTACGGAACGAAGGCTCGCCCTTCGTCACATTCTCTCGCACGCGCGCGCTGAACTGATCGATCAGTTCCTGCGTCAGCAGTTGCGCCCGGCCGCCTGACGATATTCGCTCAAGTGCTGCCCGCGCCGCGTCCCGGGTTGCCTTCAATGTCGCAATACGCCCCTTAAGCGCCTCGTCCAACTCGGTCATGCCGTCTTCCACCAAGCGGTAGAGCCGGCCTAGCCGCTCCTCGCAATCGGCGGCCTCACGGGCCATTTCTTTTGCGCGCCCATCGACGGTCGCGGCCGTCTGTTCCCGGCGTGAGGCCAATCCGCTCAACAGCTCAGACAAACTCTGCGGATCGAGCAGTTAATCGACAAGGTGCCTCGTAACCAAACCGTCCAGCTTGTCCATGCGAATAGAGCGGCCAACACAAGCAGCTTTTCCGGCCCGCGCTTGCGTTCCGCACGTATAGTAACGGTGAACTTCACCCGTCCGCGACGTTCCCGTGCGCAGCATCATGCCGCCGCCACAGGTCGCGCATACTGCGAACCCGGCCAACAGCGTTGGACCATTGACGAGGCGTGGCGGCTTAACCTTTGGGTTGCGTGACTTGAGCCGTGCCTGCACGGTCTCGAACACTGACGGATCGATGATGGCTGGGACAACGCTGTAGACCCGCTCGCTCTCCGCCTTGACCCTCCCGGTCTTGCATTCCCTGCGGTTGAACCGCCCTCGACCGGCATAGACAGGGTTCGTCAGAATTCCGTAGATCTGTCCAACACCCCAGCAGGCACCTCCCCTCGTCCTGTGGCCGTGACTGTTCAGCCAACTTGTCAGCGTTTTCACGCCCATCGGCCCTGAATCCTCGGCTCCTTCAAGAAATAGCCGAAAAACCAGCAGCACCTCCTCGGCCTCAACCGGGTCGATTTCCAGTTTCTTCTTGACCTTCTGGCCCCGCGTCTCCGCCACCACGGCCCGGTAGCCAAGCGGCGCATGTGAGCCGTTCCAGAAACCCTGGCGCGCATTTTCCTTCATGGCGCGCAGCACATGCTTTGCGTTCTCGCGTGACTGATATTCGTCGAACAACGCGATCACTTGCCGCATCATGACCTGAGCTGGGTCGTCACCCAGTTCCTGCGTCATCGACATCAGCTTCACGTTATGCTTCGCGAGTTTGCGCACATAGAATTCGAGACCAAACGCATCCCGAAAAAAGCGGCTGAACGAGTGCACGACGATCACATTGAACGAGCGTTCGCCGTCGCAGGCACGCTCAACCATGCGCTGAAACTCTGGGCGCTTGTCATCCGTTGCCGTCGCGCCCGGCTCGACATACTCCGCGACAACCTCCCAACCGCGGGCCTCGCACCACGCCCTGGTCTGCTTCTTCTGGTCCGGTATAGACAGGTCCCCATCCGCCTGCCGCCCGGTCGAGACCCGTAGATAAAGCGCGGCGCGCATCGGCCCCGAACTGTCCTGCGCACGGTGAGCGGCGGGCATCCTGCTTTCGCGCATGGTGTCACTCTGTGTCTGGCTTGGGCCTATGCTTCGATGCCAACAAGTTGTGGCGCTTAGAAGTCCGCCGGCGTGGCGCGCTTCCGCCAAGAAGCTCATCCAGAAACGATCCCAGATAGGCCTCAATGACCTCCAGTTCACCAGTGCAAATCGGCCTTGGCCGTGGCAGATCGTCTGTCACCTCGAACCCATCGACATCCGGCGTGCTTGAGCGAGCCTTCCTTGACGCGACCGAGCCGCCGACCTCCAGCGCCGATGCGCCGCCAGCTGCAGGGCCCAGCAGCGCGATGTCGGCATCCTCGTCGGAGATAGATTTCATAGCGCCTATCCGTGACCACACGGATGAGGCTTGCCTTCAACGGCACTCGGCCAAAAGAAACCAACCAACCATCAAGATGCTATCAGCCATATTCACGGCACGCACCACAGGTACTGACCTCTCGCGGCCAAGCAATCTCGTTCTTAACGGTGCAGCACGTGCTAGGGGGGCACCTCAAGGTTTGCTCGCCAACACACGCTAACTCGGACAAACCTAGAACCTTCTATCACGCGACCAACTTCAATCGGCTTCTGGCCGTGTTGAGTGGCCGAAGTCCGTCGACGGCGATGGCCGCCTGCCGTGCCGACACCGTTTGTTCCCGGTGCGGCAGAAGCTGGATCAAGACCGACCGTGTTCGGCGTGTCAGTCTGACACTCACTTTTGACCCACAAGAGACATCGTAAGATTGAGGTTGGTCTTCCGCTCCTCCTCCGACAGCGGATGCGTAGCCGATGCTACCGGCCCAATGTATTGAGATGCGTCGAACCGAATCCATCATGATATTTCAGACCGTAGCCAAGGAGGCGATCGAAACCGATATGGGCGGTCCAAATCAGCGCCAGCGGATACAAATCCTGATGACCGAGCGCGTAGCCCAGCACGCCTAAAGCCGCTGGCGCCAGATATGTGTGGCCGCAATTGTAGAGCGTTGCACCGATCTGGCGATTGAATGAATAGCCGAGCATGGTGAGGTCTGGGAGCAGAAACATCAAGGCAAACTGTGACCAGCCTCCCCCAATCGCGGCGAACGCGATCGTACTCACCACCACGGCTAGTAGCCCCTCACCCCGAAGTATCAGTCTGACAGCGCCGAGGGCACGGCCGTCCTTGCGCACGGGCGTATCGCTTGATCCGCCGCTTGCGGGCTTCGCTTGTTCAGCTCGCATGATGTTCTCCCTCCTGTCGGCGCAGCCAATCTGAGGAGAAGCAGACCTGAACGCCATTGATCATCGTGCTTCATCTGATGTACGATTTTGTATGTACTTATCGCGCCTTGACTGGGCCCTGTGTCGCTCATTCCTAGCAATCCTGCGTGGCGGCAGTTTGTCTGAGGCCGCACGCACTTTAAGCGTCGCGCATCCGACGGTTCGCCGACACTTGGAGGAAATGGAGGCAGCGCTCGGTATCACGCTCTTCACTCGGTCTCCAACCGGTCTGCTGCCGACCGAACTGGCATTGCAGCTGCGGGAATCAGCGGAAGCGATGGAGAGCGCGGCTGAAAACATCTTGCGAGTGGCGTCAGCTAAGGGAACTGGCATCGCCGGGACGGTGCGCATCTCGGCGAGCGAGATCGTTGGCGCCGAAGTTCTGCCCGATATCCTTTCTGGGCTGCGTCATCGGCATACCGATCTCGCGATTGAACTCAAATTATCGAACGTCATCGACGACGTATTGCGGCGCGACGTCGACATCGCCATTAGAATGATGCGGCCGACACAGGCCAAACTTACCGTCCGAAAGATTGGGGCCGTTCGGATCGGCTTGTTCGCGCATATCGACTGGCTGTCAGCGCACGGCGAGCCGAAGTCCATCGAGTCGATCATCGGTCGGCGCAGTCTGGTCGGCTACGATCGCAACCCTGCGATCATACAGGGGTTGTCGTCGCGCGGTGTTTCTGCTTCGAGAAACGCCTTCAGTTTTCGCTGCGACAGCGATCTCGGCCAGCTTGCGGCTGTTAAGGCCGCGCTTGGCGTGGGGCTTTGCCAAATACCGCTCGCCGGGCGGTATCCGGAATTGAAACGGGTAATTCCAAGCCACTCGCTCACGCTGGATATCTGGCTTGCTGTCCACTCTGAACTGAAGGATGTACCGCACATTCGCGTGGCGCTTGAGGGATTGGCAAAAGGTCTCCGCGACTACGTGAAACCGGCAGCCAGTCAGTTGGGTCTGCTTGAGACATGATAGCTGCCGCTATTGTGCTATGATCATTTGTCTCTTCTTGGCCCGCTGCTGCCGGTCGGCCACACCATTAATAACGGTCGGTGCTGAGGGGCCACCGACCGGTGGAGTGACACGTTAGTCCATTTCCAGTGCCCGTTACACCGAGGCACGGCCGATCCCCAGGGTCTTGGCAATCCCCTCACGTTGGCGCTCCAGCATTATCTCGCGTTCGAACTGGTCGACGATCGCTGTTGCCGTCAGGGGGACCGCGTTCTAGGTTTGTCCGAGTTAGCGTGTGTTGGCGAACAAACCTTGAGGTGGCCCCTGCTAGCGCCATAACGCCGTGAGTGACGCGCATGACGCTATCGAACAGTATGCCGGCAACCGATTTACTCGATGCTCAGCTCGCACGTTTCCAGGGACACACGCCCAAGGACCTTGCTGCAGCTGCCGCCCTCTCGCCGCGCATTGCGCAACTCGCCTTCTCTTTCCCCCTCCTCTTTACGCTTATCGCGGGTTGCTACGGTCCACACCAAGAACGGCATGCAGCGATCCGATTGACTACGGACGGTGCACGCCTGTCACGCATCTCGGCCGCATGGGACTGCCATTGTCTGCGGCATCTGCCACAGGAAGCTTGCCCCAGCGGAATCAGTCACTTCATGTGGAGCCCGGCCCCAGCCATCGCCTGAAGGGATTGCTCCTGCATTACGGCGCCGCCGCCCCCGAAGATATGCGGAAATGGATAAGGGCCATGCCGTTCTGGCATTTGCAACGCTCGACCATCACGGTTGGCCGTCTCAGTGGCGAAAAGGCACCCTGGAAGCGGTGGAAATAGACCGTTCAATGCATGCTATAGGGCTCAATTGGCTTTGCACAGCCTGAGCAAGTCATCCAGGGCCGCGGATGGCGTCAGCTTCTTGTCGGCAGCAATTGCGTCGATAGCCTTGTAGACTTTTTCCATTTCCTCAAGCAGCTCGCCAATCGTGACGTTCTTTTCGCCGGCCATCACCTTTACGCGCTCCGCCATATCCGGATGCACGCGCACGCCCCACGGAAATGTCCTGCCCGTTTTCCGATAGCGGCGCGCATCGGTGCCAGCCCCTTTGTGAATGCCCTGCCCTGCTCGCTTGGACGTCGGTTCCCTCTTCTTCGGGCTCGCCTTCGTACGCGACGCATCGTCTGTCGCAGCTGCTTGCAGCTGAGCGGAATTAAGCGTTAGCGGATGTGAATTTGTCGGCGACGACAACTCCTGCGCTCCGACATTGTCCAGCACATCTTCGACAGGCGGCGCAGCCCCGAGACGCGCTCGCTTCAAGGTTGGAAATTTCTCGCCGACTTCGACCAATTGCTTCAATGCCATGGTTCCTCCTACTCTCTAACTTGCTCGTGCTTGGATGTTTGAATGGACGTCATTGCCGACCGCTTCGTCCTCGACGAGGGTGCGCAAACGGCGAATGACCTGGGCCACCACGCGTGCCGCATCAGCGTTGAGCGTGTCCCACTTCGTCTCCAAAGCCGTAAGGCCAAAATTCTGCGCATCGCCATAACCGCGCTGCATGTACATGGCCCCCTTCAACACCTCGTATCCGGCACCGCCAAGATATTCGAGACCGTCCTCGATCTCCTTTGCTGCCAGAACACCGTGCAGCGCGAACACCATCTTCTTCTTTGGAATACCGTGCTTAACCAGCTCGTGGAACATGCGCACTGCCGGTGCCATGTCATCGATCACGCCCTTGGTCGGCTGGATGAACAGATCGCTGGCTTGCGCTATTTCCAATGCCATCGCCTTGGCGCGCGCCGGGCCATCGAGCACAATGAGGTCGAATTCGTCGGCGCGTTGCAGCGCTTGTTCGGGGCATGAATAGACATCGACCGATATGTCCGGCTTCCGGCCCGAAGCGATCCGGCGTTGCGACCACTCAAAGGCACTCTGCTGTTCCTGATCCAAATCGGCAATGTGGACGCTCAAATTCTGCGCGGCGCCGACCAGGGCAATCGCGCGTGAGAATGTCGTCTTGCCAACTCCGCCCTTGTGGCTTCCAAGCCCAATGATCATCGCCATGAATCGCCTCCCCGAAATATTCCAACCGCGAGCACAAAGAAAACAACTCGCAATCTTGCCGTACGCAGATTGTTTGCAGTCGCCGATGGTTTGTCAAATGCTTCGCGCGACTCGAGCACCGACTGCATTCTTGCCGCGGACAGCATGTTTGCAGCTTGATTGCGACGGCAGTCTTGCAAACTATTGATTGCCGGATGCAAACTTGAGTTTGCATCGAGTGTGCATATTGATTGCATTGCGTGTGCTCGAGTTTTCATCTTGTTTGCAATAGGTTTTCGTGTCGCAAACTTGGTGTGTGCAGTCTATGCTGTACTCGTTGCGCCTCGACGGGATTGCCACCCCACCTGGCCATCGCAGAGGTCACAGGCTTCGCCATAACTCGAAATCCTGAACCCTGCGCGGCACCCCTACCAGAGCCTTTTCAAAGCCGCTCAGCTGTCAAAATTTGACTCGTATCGAAATTTGGAAAAATGCGCTCATGGTGAGCCGTATTGCCGCTACGCGGGCCGCTTGCCCTTGGTGAATTTCCGTGCCCAACCGAGAAAGGCACGATCAGGATGGCGCGGCATTTCACCGAGGCGGGAGACAAAATCCTTGTACGCGGCTTCAAGATAATATTTGTCCCAACCCGGCGCGACCTCGCGAACCTGCTCCAAGGCATCCATCGAAACAAGACGTCCGCGATCGACGCCCTGCGGCGCACATGGTGACGACTGCGCAGCTACTGGCTTCGTGAGAGGCTGAAGTACCGCAGCTTTCGGCAACGCGACAACCACCTGACGGCGTTTGACGGGAGGAGGGGAGGGGAACAGCCGCAGGCCCCCACGCACAAATTCCAACTTTGCATCGGGATAGACCGCATGAGCTTTGCGTAACGCGCCGGAAAACTCGCGCTTGAAGTCCTTATCGCTGCGGTACTCCTGGCCAAATTGATCCTTAAGGTTCTTCCAATATAAGGTGAGGCCCTTGTTCTGCTTCACGCGGCACAGGCGATGCGCCAACCAAGTATAGGTATCGAGCGCGAGCGCAGAATTCTGCAGGGCCGCGATTGCACGCGGATCGAGCGGCACGGCATGCTCGCGCAGCGTCTCATAGAAGTCGCTGGATAGGGTGATGCTGCCGGGCCAGAGTCCAAGCTGCCCGTTGTCGTGCTGCATCCACGCATCGAAGCGCGAAATCGGATCACACTTGACGTTGACCACTTTGCTCTCAGTCCGATAGCCGATCTGCATTCGGCACGCAGCAAGAGCCAACATCTGCCGTTTGAATGCCGCCATGCTCTCGCCGCCCTTGGCGATTCCCAGCCGGTCTAGAAATGCACTTGCGCTGCGCTCGACTTCCACTTCGGGGGATTTTCGGCGAATGGCTTCCGAGCAGACATGAAACAAGACAAGGCGCGGACGCGTACCGTAGGGCAGGGGCATATCGTGATAGCGAAATCCATCGAACCATTTGCCGGCTTCGATCAGCATCGAAGCGGCGCCGGTCGTGCGTGTGAACTCGCGTGATTTCACTTCGCTGCGCGGCAGACCGACTTGGCACAACACGGCGTGCATAAATTCAGGTTCGCTGCCCAAAGGCTCGGCAAGCGAAACCGCCGCGTCGGTCACGCGGCGCGAGATCACTGCTAATTTTGAGTCCGCTTCATTGGGCCGTCTTGCCATCCTCACACCTTCATCGTGAGGCGAGCCTAGCTTGGCAAAACTTAGAAGTCATGCACCTTCGAATTATCAACTGACTGATTCGGCTCAACAAAGTCGTGGCGGTTTACCCCCCTTTGGGTGGCGGAATGCCCCCCAAGCGCGTGGCGGTTTGCCCCCTTATTACGTGGCGGTTTACTCCCCCCCTAAAACCGTTAGATCCCGATAATGTTTAACCGTTATCCAGAAGAGGTTTTTGAAATTGGGGAAGAAGGGGGCCTTTCGTTCTCATCTCACGAGGGCGATGACAAACTTAAGGAGGGGTGCTGAGCGAGCAACAGCGCTTCCGCAGTCTACCTACATCGCCAGGCAATCGACTCCACTCAATGTCGCGCATTTGACCGCTTTCAACGTACGCATCGTCACGGTCGTTTTGGCTAGGCCGTGTACAAGATCAGAGACAACACGCCGACCCAGCGTTTCGTGGCATCGAGCTCTCCGGAAGGGCAAGCTGCTGGATACTAGCGGCTTCTCTTTCGGCAAAAGCGATGGACGTAAGCGAGAAGATGACCTTGCGTTCATCGTCAAGGCGCGCGCCGCCTTGGTGAGAGCTGCGGCATCTCGCAGCCCGGTACGCAAAGTTCGCCACTCAAAAGGGCGTTGCACCTTGCCGGTAGCGGTTCAGCGGCGTCTTGTCCGTCTCGGCTCCAGAGGGCTCGCGATATCAGCAAAAATATCAGCGATCTCCTGGCGGATGTTCCGATGGACATCTGTTTGCGGCGCGCCAGGCGCCTCCAGCATCTCCGCAAGGCGCTGCATCGTCATGCCGGGTTTCTTCAGGTACATCACCAGCCCCATGCTGATCCTCGGCAACGGATCACGCGACACTTTCTTCGATGAACCATTCTTCAAAACAGCCGGGTCAGCCTCATAGTTGCGCCGCAGCAGGTGCCAATCCATCCAAGAGCCAAAAGTATTACCGCAGGCGAGCGCTGCATCGCGCGCTGCCTCGACCGTGGCGCGGCTGACTGGATAATACTTGCCAGGTTCAGGAGCTCGCGTCGCCTTGGCCCGTGCCATCACTTCGCGCGGCGTGCCCGCTCGCCATTTGAGTATCTCTACTTTCCCGACGCCATGCATGACCATGGCCTCGATCCACTGTTCGCGTAGCGTCTCCACGCTGTATTCCACGGAGCGGCCCTTCGCTGGGTTCTTCGATTTCATGTCTGGCTCGATCTAACCATAGACCGACCGGATCATGGCTGCGATCGACTGGCGGTGCAGATTTTCGATGCTGTATTCGACAGGACGCTTCATCACGGCGAACTCAACTGTTCACGACAGCCGTCGCTGCGATCAGTTGATCTGTCCCCGGTAGCGACACACTTTGGTCATCCAGGCCAGATCCCGCTCCGCATTGCCAGAGAGCACCTCGCGGCTGGCGAGCTTGGTCTCATTCGGCCAATCAAGGCGATCCAATAAGGCGCTGATCACCGTCCCGATCTCCGTTGCACGGCAGAAAATGTCCGGCGTCGTGCACAGCTCCGTCGCCAATGCCTGAATGTCGGGCTCGCCCGCGGTCTCGGCACCTCGCCATTACCGTGAGAG
>JANYHP010000258.1 GCA_025359005.1 Hyphomicrobiaceae bacterium
AAAATTGCCGAGACGCTCGACCGTCTCAACCGAGAGCGCAAGGCGATGGAGACACACATGCTCGAAGAGGCGATGGCGGAAGCCGACCGCCTTGTCGACGAAAAGCCTGACCTGCCGCTGGTGCTCGTCGGCTCGGAAACCTGGCACAAGGGCGTGGTCGGCCTTGTCGCCTCGCGGCTCACCGAGCGCTTCCACCGACCGAGTTGCGTGATTGCCTGGGCCAGCGACAGCGGCGCCAAGATGGCTGAAGGCACGGGCTCGCTGCGCTCTGTCGGCGGCGTCGACATCGGCGGCGCGGTGCGGGCGGCGGTCGCCAAGGGCCTCCTCAAGAAGGGCGGCGGGCACGCCATGGCTGCCGGCCTCACGGTTGCGCGCGACGGCATCGAACCCTTACGCGCGTTCCTCGAGCAGGCCTTGCAATCGTCATCGCTGAAAGCGCGCGCCAGTGCCGCGCTCGATATCGACGGCGCGTTGACGCCGTCCGCCGTGACGCCCGAATTCATGACCTTGATCGAGCGCGCCGGCCCTTACGGCCAGGGCAACGCGCAGCCACGCTTCGTATTCCCCGCCCACCGCGTCAAGTTCGCCAAGATCGTCGGCGATGCGCACGTCCGCTGCGCCTTGGAATCGAGCGACGGCAAGCGCATCGACGGCATTGCATTTCGCGCTGCCGGACAACCTCTGGGCGATCTCCTGCTGGCGGCAAACGGCGGCATGACCATCCACGTCGCCGGCACCTTGAAGCGCGACACCTGGGGCGGCCGCGAGAAGATCGACCTGATGATCGACGACGCCGCCGATCCGCGCCAGAAATAACCACGCGTCAGCGCTTTTGTTGCAATGCGGTTGCCGCGCTGCGGTTGCGTGTATTTGGGCCACGGATGGGAATCGTCCTGCGCATCACGACAGTCTGCGATTCGACGACCTGCCAATCGGGTGATAGGCACACACGCAGCAGGGGCGTTCGGGTGCACGACAGGGGGGATGGCCATGAGCCGGTTCGCGGCATGGCGATGCGGCGGTTTTTCGCGCGCGGCGGCAGCGGGTGGCCTCGCGTGCGTGCTCGGCAGTGCAATCGCGGCCAGCCAACAGTTGTCTCCACAGACCGCGCCTCAGGCGCCGGCGCAGATCAAACCGATCGAACCGCCTGCCAGTGCGCCGCAACTGACCACGCCTGACGCCGATATTACCGTGCGCGCCGCCAGGGCGCGTGAGTTGGCACACACTTACAGCGAGCGACTGCGCATCGAGATTGTAAAAGCCTTGAAAGAAGGCGGTCCGATCGGTGCGATCGGCGCGTGCAACACCATCGCGCCCGACCTCAACACGTCCGTCACAGAGGCGTCCACATTCGAGATCGGCCGCACCGCGCTGAAGGTGCGCAATCCTGAAAACGCGCCCGATGATTGGGAACTTGCAGCCCTCGAACAGTTCCAGAAGGACATCGCCGCCGGGCGCGACGCCAAGACCATGGAAACGTTCGATGTCGTTGCCACCAAGGAGGGCCAGCGCGTCTTCCGCTACATGCGCCCCATCACGATGCGCGAGCCGTGCCTGGCGTGCCACGGCCCCAACGTCGCCCAGGACGTGAAGGCCGAGATCGCCAAGTATTACACCGACGACAAGGCCACCGGCTTCAATCTCGGCGACCTGCGCGGCGCCTTCACACTGATCCAGCAGATCGATTGAACGACGCGGTCAGTTCCAGCGCAGTTCGAACGGCGACAGCCAGACTGTGGCTTCCTTCGGCGCTATGCCCATCGTGCCGCTGCCGCCGTAATAGACATCGCCGGTCACGCCGGCAATTGCGACTTCGGCGCCGGGCCGGATTTCAGCTGCTTTTACTTCTGCTTCGAGTTTGCCGTCGAACCACAGTCGCGCCACGCCGTCGGGCTGATTGGCGCTGTTGAGCACAAGCTCCTGGTCCACACGCACCCAGCGGCCGCGCGGGATCGTTCGGTCGTAGGCTGGGAATGCAGCGGCGCGCGCGGCGGGGTCCGCTTTGATCTGGAGATAGACCTTCGGCGCGCCGCCTTCGCCCCATCCGAGCTGCGTGGAAAAGCCCGGTGTGTCGCCGAACTGGCCGTTCACAGTCGCGCCGAAAAATCCCGGCAACGTGCCGCCTGTGCCGAAGTCGAAGTCTGCCGGCAGGAACACGTTATAGCTCAGGCAGGCTGCCTGCGGCTGCTCGATGGAACTGGGCATCCAGGGGAAGCTCACACCGCCGGCCGGGCCGCGGCCCGTGCGCTGCTCCATGCTCTTCTCGGCGATCTTGATGCCCATCGCGTACTTGGAGGGACCTGTGTTGAAGGCCGCAATCGACAGGTTCTCGAGCACGCCTTCGTCCTGGCCATTGGAAAACGCCTGCACGTCCGCCGGTGTGAGCGCCTCGCCGTCGCGATCGAGCTTGAGTGACAATTGGCGATGATAGCGGGCGGTACACACCTCCGCGTAGGGCCGGGCGAACGTGGTGTGGATAAAGGATGCAAAGCCGGCCAGGATCGTGGTGCCAAGCATCGCATTGATGATGAGCGCGCGCTTGGAGAACGTCGGCACGCCCTTGAGCGTCATACCTGCGATTTTCATGGGCTATCCTTCTGCGCTGCGGAGACGTCAGCGCGCGTATGCTGTGTCATCGATGCGCCAGCGATTGGTGACGGCTGGTGCAGTGGCCCCGCGGCGATCGCCGCATGCATGGCGGCCTCGACTGCTGGTGGCAGCAGATGCCATTGCACCGCAACCAGACCTAGCCCCGCGACGGCCGCGGCAGTCGCGAGCAGGCTTGCGACGATCGGGGCCCGGAGATCAGGACGCGACGGCCGCCGAGACAGAACGGAGGTGTCCGTGCCGCGGGCTGCCCGCAGCAGCAACAGATGGCGCCGTGCGGCCCGTGCCGCGGCGATGTCCGGTGCCGCGATGGCGAGCCGCGACAGCACAGCTAGAATGATTGCAATGCCGCTCACCGTGGCCGCGAGCTGGCCGGGCGTGAAACCGCCAATTGCCGGTGCGGTCACAATCATGGTGGCGATCGCCAGCGCCGTGGCGCTGACGATGCCGGCCGTCATCATGATGCGCCGGCTCTGTGCCTGGGCATTTCGATAAAGCCCAGTGATGCGTCCCCGTTGCGCCGCTTCCCAGCGCTGCGCTGTCTCGCATGCGTGCTGCAACGAGGCATGCCGATCGATCCCGGCGCGCAGCACGATATCTTGCCCGGCTGCTATCGCCTCGAAGGCACCGTCGAAGGCGTACGCCTGCGGTGTCAGCCGTGCGCCGAAACCTGCCATCAGCACAAGCAGCAACGCCGAGGTGCTGGCGATCGCGGCCAGATCGGGTTCGACCATCCAAAGCCCCGCCAGACCCGCGAGCGCCCATGGCAGATCGCCCAGGGCGCGTGCGGCCTGCCCGGAAAGAAGCACGCCCAATGTCGCCACCGCAGCGATACTCCGCGCGCGCTGCTGCGGATCGGTCGCCACGTGCAATTCGTGTTCGATGACGATTGGCCCGAGCTCGTGCTCAAGCCACGCCTGGCGCCGATTGAGAACCGTGGTGCGCGCAAGCGCCAGCACACCGCCGGTTGCGGCGGAGATCGCGAGCATGGCACCCCATGGCACCAACTCAGCGGCTGTCGCACCGCCGAGGCGTAGGTCGATGAGATGTTGCAGCGCGATCCCGGCCGCCAGCGTCATCGCGGCCAGCACGGCACTGGTCACAGCAGCCGCGCGCAGGCTCCGGTTCAAAACGTACAGATACGGTTGGCACAATCGCATGATGGGGTGACGCGAGACGCAAAACTAACACGCGCCGCAATCGCTCCGATCACGGCTATTCCCCGGAGCTTTGCATAAGAAGCTAAATCAACTCTGAAAATTTGCCCGTTGGAAACGATTGAAAAGGTTGCTCAAAGGTTAACAACGCATGCCTATCCGCTCGGTTCCTATTCTCCCAAAAGCGCTGTCCTGTAGGGCGCAATAGCCGCCCGTCGCGGCGTATTGCGCCGCCGGAAGCGAGGATCGCGCTACAAGCTGTGGGACCGTCTTCGCCCGTTGTGGCGGGTTACGCTGCGCTAACCCGCCATACAGACCACCACTTCTTGGCGCCAGAGGAACGTGGGAAAGGCATGTTAAGAACGCCCTTCAATAGCTGCGTGGCAGGCCGAGGACGTGCTGGGCGACGTAGGCCAGCACCATATTGGTGGAGATGGGCGCGGTCTGGTAAAGCCGCGTCTCCCGCCATTTGCGTTCGATGCCATACTCGCGCGCATAGCCAAAGCCGCCGAACGTCTGCAGACACGCCTCCGCCGCTTTCCATGACGCATCTGCGGCCAGCATCTTGCCCATGTTGGCTTCAGGCCCGCAGTCGCGCGCCGCTTCAAACATTGCGGCGGCCTTGCGCACCACCAGTTCCGCCGCGATCAAGTCGGCGTGCGATCTGGCAATCGGAAACTGGACGCCCTGGTTGGCGCCAATCGGGCGGCCGAACACGACGCGCTCGTTGGCATATTCGGTTGCGCGGCGGATGAAATAGCGGGCGTCCCCCAGGCACTCCGAGGCGATCAGGATGCGCTCGGCGTTCATGCTGTCGACGATGTACTTGAAGCCCCGCCCCTCCTCGCCGATCAGGTTTTCGGCGGGCACTTCGAGGTTGTCGATGAACACTTCGCAGGAGTTGTGGTTCAACATCGCGTCGATGGGCGTGATGTGCACCGATTTGCCCTTCACCGCGCGCAGATCGACGAGGAACACGGAAAGGCCGTCCGAGCGCTTTTTGACCTGATCGGCGGGTGTCGTCCGCGCCAACAACAGCATCAGGTCGGAATAGAGCGCGCGGCTGGTCCACACCTTCTGCCCGTTGATGACGTAGCGGTCGTTGCCCTTTTTCTCGGCCCGTGTCTTGAGCTGCGTCGTATCCGACCCCGTCGTCGGTTCCGTCACGCCGAACGCCTGCAGACGCAATGTTCCGGCTGCGATGCCGGGTAGATACTTCTGCTTCTGCATTTCGTTGCCGTGCTTGAGCACCGTGCCCATTGTGTACATCTGCGCATGGCACGCCGCCGCGTTGCAGCCCGTTTCGTGGATCGTCTCGAGAATTGCGCAGGCAGCCGACAGCGGCAGCCCCGATCCGCCATAGGCCTCTGGCACCAGCGCCGACAGATACCCCGCCTTCGTCAGCGCGTCGACGAACGCACTCGGGTACGCACTCTCGTGATCCAACTTGACCCAATAGTCGTTGGGGAACTCGGCGCACACCGCGCGGACGCCATCGCGAATGTCATCCCACTGGCGATCGAGGGACATGGAAAGGGCTGTATCAGTCGTCATGGCTGTCTCGATTGCTGGGCAATGGCTCAGGCGGGGCGCACCAAGGCGGCGCGGCCTGCCAGCACGATGAAGGTCAGGCCGGCCAGGATCAACCCGCTCCCGGCCAGGTTGGCAAGCGTGAACCGCTCGCCGTACACCGCTGCGCCGCCGGCCATGCCGATGACCGGCACCAACAACGCAAACGGTGTCACGGTCGCTGCCGGGTAACGGGCGAGCAGCGATCCCCAGATCGCGCCGCTGACAATGCTGACCGGATAGGCGAGATAGAGCACAGCCGCGACGCCCGCCCAGGTCAGATGGGTCCACGCCGCCTGCCAGGCCGCTACGCCTTCGAACGCCGCCGAAAGCGCCAGCATGGGCAGCGGTGGCACCAGCGATATCCAAACCGTGAACGCCAGCATATCGATGCTGCCGGCCCGCTTCTGGATCAGGTTGGCCACCGACCAGGCCATCGCCGCCGCCACGATCAACACGAAGGGTGCCGCCGACGCGTCCGCGATACCGCCAGCGACGATGACGACAACCCCTGCCAACGCCACACCGATGCCGAGCCGCTGCCGCCCACCCACGGTTTCGCCCATGAGAGCCTGCGCCAGCAGGATTGTGAAGAAGGCCTGCGTCTGCAGCAGCACCGAGGCCAGCCCCGCCGCGCCGCCGATCTTGAAAGCCGTGAACAGCAAGCCGAACTTTACGATGCCGAACGCCGTTCCGTACGCGATCAGGGTGCCCCAGGAGACCCGCGGCCGCGGCAGGAAGAACACCATCGGCAGCGCCGCCAACGCGAACCGCAGCGCTGTCAGCAGCAGGGGCGGCACCTCCGACACGGCATGTTTCATGACGACGAAGTTCGCGCCCCAGAGGACCGCGACGAACAGGGCGAGAGCAACATCGCGCGGCGCCATCAGTGACCCCTGTAAATGGGCTTTCGCTTCTCGTTGAAGGCCGTGATGCCTTCCTGGCGGTCTTGGGTCGGCACCGTGCGATTGTAGGCTTCGAGTTCGAAAGCGTAGCCCGAATGCCGGTCCAGTTCGGTCGCCTTGTCGATGGCTTTCTTGGCCTGTTTGACAGAGATCGGCGCGTTGGCCGCGATTTTGCGCGCCACCGCCAGCGTCGCCGCCATCAGTTCCGCGCCGGGCACGACGGTGTTGGCCACCCCCCACGCCAGCGCATCTGCGGCTGTAAAGGGCGTGCCCGTGAGAATGATTTCCTTGGCTCGCCTGACGCCGACCGCGCGGGGCAAATTCTGCGTGCCGCCTGCGCCCGGCATGATGCCGAGCGTCACTTCAGTGAGGGCGAACTTGGCGTGGTCAGCCGCGTAGACAAAATCACACGCCAGCGCCAATTCCAGTCCGCCCGCGTAGGCAGCCCCGTTGACCGCGGCGATCATCGGGATGGGGCAATCGATCATTGCCTTGATCGCCTGCTCGATCACGGCGTGCTGCTGGCGCCAGGCGAGATCGGTCATGCCGCGGCGCTCTTTGAGGTCGGCCCCGGTACAGAAGCCGCGCTGCCCCGCCCCCGTCAGCACGATGCACCGCGCGGCGCCGTCATTCACGTAAAACTCAGAGAAGCAGTCACGCAGATCGCGCATCATCTGCGTGTTCATCGCATTGAGCGCGTCGGGCCGGTTCATGGTGACGGTGGCAATGCCGTCGCCGTCGATGGCCAACAGCACTGTTTCATAGGTCGTGCGCATGGATGTCGTCCCGCTCTTCGCGCTGTGTCCGCGGCTCGGCCTGCAACGAGCACGACCGCCCGAAGTTCGGGCGGCCGGCTTGAGTACACCACTTCAGCCGGCGTCCGATCAACCCTTCTGGAAGGGCTTGAGAATGCGGTTGGCTTCGGCCTGCGCATCGGCCATGGCCTGGGCGGCTGGCTTGGCGCCAGTGAGTGCCGCCTGCAGGCCATCGTTGAGCGCCTTCGTCACGCGCTGGTTTTCATGTGTCGACAATTCGGCGACGGCGAACGGCAACTGGTCGCGCGCGACCATCGCCGCGGAGAAATCGTCGGTATACTTCTTAAGCGCCGGCGTCTCATAGGCATCGCCGCGCACCGCCACATAGCCGGTTTCAGCCGACCATTGCGCCGCGCGCTCGGCCGTCGTCACCCATTTGACGAACTTGAACGCCGCTTCCTGTTCGGCCGGCTTGGCTTTGGCCGCGATATAGAAATTGCCGCCGCCGGTGGGACTGCCACGCCGCTTGCCGGCTGGTAGCATGGAAACGCCGAACGGGAACTTTGCGTTTGTGCGCACATTGGTGAGGTTGCCGGTGGTGGTCCACATGATGGCGCACTTCTTTTCGAAGAAGTCCTTCGGCGTCGTGCCCCACTCCACGATACCGGGCGCGTGCACCTTGTGTTTCTGAGCCAGATCGATCCAGTACTGCAACGCTTCGATGACGCCGGGCGCGTCGTAGGCGGTCTTGGTGCCGTCAGCGTTGGCGAGCATGGCGCCGGCTTGCGTCGATAAGCCCTGGAACAGCCAATAGGGAAAGCCCGACGACGGGATCTGGATGCCCCACTGCGTGGTGCTGGAGCCATCGCGCTTGGTCAGCTTGAGTGCTGCGTCGGTCAGTTCGGCCCACGTTGCGGGCGCTTTTTCCGGATCGAGGCCCGCTTCCCGGAACAGATCCTTGTTGTGATATTGCACGATCGTCGAGCGTTGGAACGGAATGCCCCAGGTCTGCCCGTCGGTCTGGCTGTTGGCCATGAAGCCGGGGAAAAAGCTCTTGAGCCACACCTTGTCGTCGTCGGTCTTGATGAAGCCGTCGAACGGCACCACCGCGTCTTCGTCGATGAGCGTGAACATGTCGGTGGACAGCAGCACCGACAGGGGCGGCGGCGTGCCGGCCTTGTGCGCCGTGAGTGCTTTGACGATGGTGTCCTGGTAGCTGCCCGCATAGATCGGCTTCAGCGTGATGCCGGGATTGTCCTTCTGGAAGTCGGTCGCAAAGCCGTCGACCAGCTTGGTGATCGGACCGCCGACGGCCACCGGAAAGAAGAATGGCACTTCGACCGTCGACTGGGCCAGCGCGGGCATGCCCATCGTGCTGCCGGCGGCGAGCGTTGCGGCTCCTTTGAGTACGCCACGGCGACTTGGCTTGGTGATCTTGGTCATGGAACTCCCCCTTGATGGAACATCGCTCAGGATTGCGGCCAGACATGGCCAAACCAGCTGCCTTGTCAGGTCGCGATGCGACGGCCCGATGACAAGTCGAACCAATGGACAGCAGCCATATCGATGGCCAGCGAGACCGGATCATCGGCGCGCAAGGCGACCAGTCCCGGCGTGCGCGCCAACAGGCGCGCGTCGCCCACGCGCACTTCGATCTGGCTGTCGGCGCCGAGGTACTCGACGGCTGCGACGCGCGCGGCAAGACGATCCGGTGCTGCCGCGTCTGCCAGATGCAGGTTCTCCGGCCGCACCCCCATCAACAGCGCTTCGGCGCCAAAGGGCTTGGGCACATGGGCCGCCAGTGCGGGCGCGCCTAGCAGCGCGGCAGTCGCAGGAATGACGTTCATCGGCGGCGTGCCAATGAAGTTGGCCACGAAGGTGGTGGCCGGGTTCGCGTACAAGTCGTGCGGCGTGCCCTGTTGCTCGATGCGGCCTTTGTTCATCAGCACAATGCGATCGGCCATCGTCATCGCCTCGACCTGATCGTGGGTGACGTACAGCATGGTCATGCCGAGGCGCTGTTGCAGGCCACGGATCTCGCGCCGCATCTCGGCGCGCAGCTGAGCGTCCAAGTTGGAGAGCGGTTCGTCCATCAGGCACACCGGCGTTTCCGCGACGATCGCGCGCCCGAGCGCCACGCGCTGCTGTTGGCCGCCCGAGAGCTGGGACGGCCGCCGGTCCAGCAGCGCGGCAAGACCAAGCACATCGACCGCACGCGCCAGCCGTCGTTGGCGCTCATCTGCATCGACCTTGCGCACGCGCAGCCCGAACAGCACGTTTTCACGGACCGACAAATGCGGGAACAGCGCGTAACTCTGGAAGACCATCGACACACCGCGGGCCGCGGGCGCGACGCCGGTGACGTCCCGCCCGGCAATGCGGATCACGCCAGACGACACCGTGTCGAGCCCGGCGATCAGCCGGAGCGTGGTCGACTTGCCGCAGCCTGAAGGCCCAAGAAGTGCGATCAGCTCGCCCTTTTCAGCCGAGAACGTGATGTCGTCGACAGCAGGCGGCACTGCGCCACTTGCCGCTGCCCAATGCTTGGACACACCTTCGAGTTCGACGCTCGCCACTTAATTCCCGTTCCCGCCCCGGATTTCCGTCTCTTATTCCTCGCTGACCGTGTCACTTTCCCGTGACACCGGCAAGTCGCCAGCACCGCCTCGAGACCCGAAGGTGTTTCTTTTCTCCCGCGCGCCGGGGGGCAGTCCATAGCACCCGGCTATATTGCGCTCAGACCCCCGAGCTTGCCTCAATTCGGCACCATAAAGCCGTCAGCGGTGGTGCGGCTTGACCAGCGTCACGGTCTGCTGTTCACCCATGACGCAGAATGGGCCTCATCCCCTTCAGGAGTTTCCCGCATGAAGCGCATATTGCTCATCACTACCGCGGTGGCTGGATTGTGCAGCGCGGCACTGCCCGCCCCCGCGCACGCCAAGATCGCGCTCGGCACGCTGACGTGCACCGGTCATGGCGGGATCGGCCTGATCATCGGGTCGAAGAAATCGTACAATTGCCGCTTCAAGCCGACCGGTGACCGGCCCGCGGAATTCTACCGCGCGACCATCACCAACATCGGCCTCGACGTGGGCATCACCGGCAAGACCGTCATGGTCTGGGCGGTGGCGGCGGCCACTGAGGAACGGCGCCCTGGCCTGCTGGCCGGCAACTACGCAGGCGTGGCTGTGGATGGCTCGATCGGTGTTGGCGGCGGCGGCAAGGCCTTGGCCGGCGGCTGGCGCAATTCGATCACACTGCAGCCGCTCAGCGTGCAGGCGCAGACCGGGGTGAACCTCGCCATCGGGGTGTCTGGCTTGAAATTACGCTAACGCACGCCGTCGACGCGGCTTCAGCGCCGGCTGGTCGGCTGATCGGGAGCGTCCAGCTCAACCGTGGTCACGGCGGTGCGACGCAGGCGGCTCCATACGGCGCTCAGCGCGCGCGCCGGCAGACGTGCCTGCATGGCGCGCGCCAAAGCCGTCATGAGGACAACGCCAGCAAGCGTCAGTGCGATCTCGAGCCACAGCTGGCTGCCGGTGTGCACGAGCGCGATATAGCCGATCATGCTCAGCAGCGAGCCAAGCACGAACACCGGCAGCGAATTGCGCCCCATCTGCGTCAGCGGATTGGTCGGGCTGATGCGGGCGAGCCAACCCCAAAGCGGCGAATGGACCAACAGATAGGCCAATGCGAGCACGTGTGCGAGGCGCGTTGGCGGCAACATGGACTTGTGCAACGTATCCACCCACATGGGCAGCAGGTCGAACGAGATCCGCCCGCCGAGATCGGCCTGCATCCAGACGAGGGCGAAGATCACATAGGCCGCGGCAAGGCCGCCGGCCAGTGGATGCCAGGGAACGGTCGCTCCGCGCACTTTCACAATGCCCAGCGCGATGCCGATGGCGAAGAGAAGCTGCCAGGCGAACGGATTGAAGAACCAACCTTCGTCTGTCGGAAAATTCGGCATGTCGATCGGCAGCAGGTGGGCCGCGAGATAGAGCGCCGCCGATACGGCAAGCATCAGCCCGACGTGGCGAACAGCCAGCCACAGGTAAAGCGGCACCAGCAGGATCAAGAACACGTAGAGGGGCAGAATATTGAAATAACCGAGCTGATGGCCGCCGAGCATTACGCCAAGCGTGCCCGACCAGGGCTCGGCCAGCACGGGGGCCACGCCGATCAGTTCGAGAATGCCGTCATTGGCGAACAACCAGGCGGCGACGGCGAAGACACCGACGGCCGCCAAAGTCGAGACGAGGTGCATGCCGTAGAGAACACCGGCTCGGCGCAGCGCCTTCAACGCGACGCCGGCATGGTCGCCGCGGGCCATGCGGGGATAAAAAGCGAACGCTGCAGCCACGCCAGCCAACAGCACGAACAGTTCGGCGGCGTCGGAGAACCCGAAATTGCGCGTCGTCCAGTTCTCAAACCGGTTGCCAGGCATGTGATTGATGAAGATGGAGACGAGCGCGAGCCCGCGCAACCAGTCGATCCGATGATCACGGGCGTTGGGCAGAGCAGCCGATGTCGGCGTGTTGTGCATGAGACGGTTTCTGAAGGCCTGTTTCGAATGGACTTGGACGGCAATCCCTGACCGGCAATCAACGCAACGCGTGGGCTGAGAACGTCGTGGTCCCGTAAAGTCCGTCGCGGCATTTCGCGCCACAATTGCGACGTCCGTGCGTCTGAGCTCTGCAGTATCCGCGCGTCTGCCTTGATCGCCGGCGGGCTGCTCGGTTCCGTGCCCCTCAGAGCAGCAAAGGAAAGTCACACTTTCCTTAACGACTCGTCACGTTGTGACACAACGGCCGTAGCCTTATCGCACTTGCGAAGGCGCCGGCAACAGCCAAGTACGGTGCTGCTTGCGCAATCGGAGGGCTGAGATGCGCACCTTGCACAACCGAGTGCCACGAGCGGGTTCCCGCGATCAAATGCCGAACATCGCGCGACCACCATCGTAGATCAGTTTCAGCGACAGAACGAACAAGAGGCCGTAGAGAATTTTGTAGAAGATCCCGAGCGGTATCCGGCGCACCAGCCAGATTCCCCCGGCATTGGCGAGCAGCGCCGCGGGCAGCAACACTGCGGACAGAATAAAATTCTCTTCCGAAAACAATCCTATCGATAAATAGGCCGGGACTTTGATGACATTGACGATGGCGAAGAAAATTGCGGCGGTGCCCGAGAGCGCCTCCTTGGACAGGCGGCGGGGCAGGGCATACATGCTGAACGGCGCGCCGCCCGCATGGATGACGAAGCTCGTAAAGCCGGACACCCCACCCCAGAAGCTGGCACGCGCGCGATCGTGGGGCACGGCTTCGGTGGTGCGGCTGGCATGGCCGAACCAAGCATCGAGGCAGAACCCGAAGGCCAAAAGGCCGACGCCTAAGCGGATGTGATCGGGCTTGACCCAGGTGGCCGTGACAGCCCCCAGGGCCAGGCCCAACACGGCGCCGGGCAACATCAGCACCAGCATGGTGCGATCGAAGGTTTTGCGGAAGGCGTAGACGGTCAGCATATCCTGCACCATCAGCACCGGCAGCACGATGGCGGCGGCCTGGAACGGTGGCACGACCAGAGCCAGCAGCGGCATGGCCGGCAGGCTGGCGCCCGAAAACCCGCCCTTGGTCAGGCCAAACAGAATGACTGCCGGCAGGGCAACTGCATAGAACCAAGGATCGGTGAGCATCGACGGGAACGAAATCCGGGTTTGGTCGGGGCGGCCGCGCGCGGGGCGGGTCACAGAACTGCCAATTGACGTGGATCATGCTGCGGCGCGGTCGTTGACTTAGAGGTTCCGATAGCACCGTTTGCGCGATGGTGTAAGCGCGTTGCTCCAAGCCACGCGCACGTGCGCCTGCGACACCGTTTACCACGAGGTCCGGCCCATGCAGGACATGCTCAAAACTACCGTACCCTCTTTGCCTGTTCGGCCCACACCGCCCAATGAGCCGCAGGTTATACCGGTGTTCAAACGGCTCTTCGCGCATGCACGCCAACTCTGGGGCTGGCGCTATCAGGCGACCGCGGTGGCGGCACTACTCGCGGCCGGCTGGTTTGCGCTGATGGTCATCCGCGGTCCGCGCGTCGCCGTGGATGCGGCCCTGCGCACAACCTTCGTACAGACGGTGGTGGCCAGCGGCCATGTGGAGGCGCCGTATCGCGTCAACGTGGGCAGCCAGGTCACGGGCGTCGTCGCCCAGGTTCCCGTCGACGAAGGGCAGTCGGTGAAAGCTGGCGACACTCTGGTGGTGCTCGACGACCGGGAGGCCCGCGCGGCCGTGACGCTGGCCGAGGGTGCTGTGGCGCAAGCCGAAGCACGCATGCGGCAGCTGCGCGAATTTACGCTGCCGACGGCCGACGAGACGCTCAGGCAGGCGAAGGCGACGCTGTTGGCCGCCGAGCAAGCCTACGAGCGCACCGCACGCCTGACCAAGGACGCCATCTCGAGCAAAGCCACGCTCGACGATGCGACGCGCGCGCGAGATGTGGCCCGGGCACAGGTACGCAATGCTGAATTGCAGGTCTTTACCACGCGCGCCGGCGGCAGCGACTATGTGATGGCCGAGACGCTGCTCAATCAGGCGCGCGCGAGCCTCACCACGGCGCAGTCCCGGCTCAGCTACACCGTGATCAAGGCGCCGCGCGACGGCATCCTCATCTCGCGCAACGTCGAGCGCGGCAACGTCGTGCAAGCGTCGACGGTGCTGATGATGCTGTCGCCGTTTGAAGAAACGCAGGTCGTCGTGCAGATTGACGAGAAGAACCTCGGATTGCTGGCTATCGGGCAACCGGCGATCGTCTCGGCGGACGCGTTCCCCACCCAGACGTTCAAGGCTGACATCGTCTACATCAATCCGGGCATCGATCTGCAGAAGGCGTCCGTGCAGGTCAAGCTGCGTGTCGCTGAACCGCCGCGCTTCCTGCGTCAGGATATGACGGTGTCGGTCGACATCGAGACGGCGCGGCGGGCGAGCGCGATCGTGGCCCCGTTGGCGAGTATCCGCGGCGAAAGTACCGGCCACCCGTGGGTGCTGAAGGCAGACGGCGGGCATGCCAGGCGCGTGGCTGTTACGCTCGGCCTCAAGGGCAATGGCCGCGCGGAAATCCTCGGCGGGCTGGCGGAGGGCGACCTGATCATCCCGGCGACGGCCGCGACTGTGAAAGATGGCGGTCGCCTGCGAGCTTATGCGCGGCCGGTAACCAGCCTAGCGGGTGCAGCGGGCGCCACGCCATGAACCCCTGGGCCCCCTTCGAATGGATCACCGCCATCCGCTTTCTGAAGGAGGGGCGGATGCAGACGATGTTCATCGTCACGGCGGTGTCGATCGGCGTCGCCGTCATCGTCTTCATGTCGGCGATGCTGGCCAGCTTGCAGGCAAACTTCCTCAAGCGCGTGCTGACCTCGCAGCCCCACATCCAGCTTGTCCCGCCCGACGAAGAGGCGCGGCCGCAACGCCACGCGTCCGCCGGCCAGTTCGTGGCGCCCATCATCCAGCGTCCCGTGCAGCGCATCCGGTCCATCGACCAGTGGCAGAAAATACGCGCCAGCTTGGCGGATTGGCCTGACATCACCAACGTGACGCCCACCATGAGCACCTCGGCGCTGGCTGTGCGCGGTGATGCCAGCCGTTCGATCAGCCTCACCGGCGTCGATCCGGACGTTTATTTCCGCATCGTGCGCATTCCCGACTACATCGTGGCCGGCCAGCCCCGCTTACTCACCGACGACATCCTGATCGGCACTGAGCTCGGCAAGGATCTGGGCGTCACGCTCGGCGACAAGATCAACGTGACCGGCGCCAGCGGCGCCCAGCGCATCCTGACGATCGCCGGCGTCTTCGATCTCGGCAACAAGGGTGCCAATTCCCGCAGCACGTTCGTGGCACTGAGAACAGCACAGGCTATCGCCAATCTCGTCGGCGGGGTCACCACCATAGACGTGACGGTCGGCGACCCGTACGCAGCCGAAACCGTCGCGGCAGCCGTGCAGGCCTCAACCGGCATCGAGGCGGACAGTTGGATCAAGACCAACGCGCAGTTCTTCACCGCGGTCAGCGCCCAGCAGACATCCAACACACTGATCCGGGTATTCGTGGCGCTGTCGGTGGCGTTCGGCATTGCCAGCGTGCTCGTCGTCTCGGTCATCCAGCGCTCGAAGGATATCGGCATCCTGCGGGCCATGGGCGGCTCGCAAGGCCAGATCCTACGGGTGTTTCTGTTGCAGGGCGGGTTGCTGGGTTTTCTCGGATCGATCGTTGGCGCAACGCTTGGCGGCGTGGGCCTCGTGGTGTGGCACGCCGTCCTGCGCCAGGCGGACGGCAGCGAGATCTTTCCGCTGGTCTTGGAGCCATCGCTGTTCGCCTATGCGGTGCTCCTCGCGTCCATTACCGGCATCGGGGCTGCCGCCGTGCCCGCGCTGCGCGCGGCCAAGCTCGACCCCGTGGAGGCGATCCGTGGCTGAGGTTGCCAACGTCCTGCGCCTCGAAGGCGTCTGCAAGTCCTACAACATCGGCACGCCGGTCGAAACCGAAGTGCTACACGATATCACGCTGTCGCTCGACAAGGGCGAGTTCGTGGCGCTGATCGGCCCGTCGGGATCGGGAAAAAGCACGCTCCTCAACATCATCGGCTTGCTAGACCGGCCGACGAAAGGCCGGTTGTTCATCGAGGGCCATGAGACCAGCCGGCTTGCAGACGCAGAGATCACGCGGCTGCGCGGGCACGCGATCGGCTTCGTGTTCCAGTATCACTACCTCATCTCGGCGTTCACGGCGCTCGAGAACGTGATGATGCCACTGCTAGTCGCCAACGAGTTTCCGGATGCAGAAAGTCGCCAGCGCGCCCACGACCTGCTCGCCGACGTGGGCCTGTCGCCATGGGAGAACAATCTCGCCAACGCGATGAGCGGCGGCCAGCAGCAGCGCGTCGCCATCGCGCGGGCGCTGGCCTCCAACCCGGCGCTGATCCTGGCCGACGAGCCGACCGGCAATCTCGACAGCAAGTCTGCCAACGCCGTGTTCGAAATGATGCAGACGGTCAATGCCGAACAGGGCACGACGTTTCTGATCGTGACGCACAATATGGACCTCGCCCGCCGCTGCCGGCGCATCATCGAAGTCGTCGACGGACGGGTTGCAGCGCCCGCGTGAGGATCGCCCGTGCCGGGTGCATACGCGGGCGTGGGTGGCACAACCGCCACGACCACCCCAGTATTGGGCTTCCAAGGGCTGGGGCGCGAGCGCAGCGGCCTTGCCTTGGTGCCACCGACGACGCGCATTGTGTTTGGCGGCGGCGTGCGGCATGAGGCGCGGGTGATCATCGCGCACGCCCGGACCCCGTATGCAGCCAGCACAGACTTTTGTTTTCCGCCTTCTAGGCACCGATGGCGCCGCGCGTCGCGGCGAAGTGGTGACGCCGCGCGGCAGCATTCGAACGCCGGCGTTCATGCCGGTGGGCACGGCGGCGACCGTTAAGGCCGTCTATCTGGATCAAGTTGCAGATGCGGGTGCCGATATCCTGTTGGGCAATACCTATCATCTGATGCTGCGCCCCGGGGCGGAACGCGTGCACCGGCTTGGCGGGCTGCATCGGTTTATGGGGTGGAAAAAACCCATTCTCACCGACAGCGGCGGCTTCCAGGTGATGAGCCTCGCAAAAATCCGCAAGATGAGCGAGCAGGGCGCGCAATTCCAATCGCACCTCGACGGCACGCGCATCCTGCTGACGCCGGAGCGATCGGTCGAAATCCAGTGCCTGCTCGGCTCTGATATTCAGATGCAGCTCGACGAATGCATCGAGCTGCCGGCCGAATTCAAGGAGATGGAGCGCGCCATGGAGTTGTCGCTCCGCTGGGCGCAGCGCTCGAAGGTGGCGTTCGAGACTTACAGTTCGCCGGGACAGGCGCTGTTTGGCATCGTGCAGGGCGGCACGGAACCGACGTTGCGGCGACGCTCGGCGGAAGGGCTCGTTGCATTGGATTTTCCCGGCTACTCCATTGGCGGGCTGGCGGTCGGCGAGGGCCAGGAAACGATGCTGCGCGTGCTGGAAGAAACGCTGCCGCATCTGCCCACGATGAAGCCGCGCTATCTGATGGGTGTGGGTACGCCGCAGGACCTGATCGAGAGCGTGGCGCGCGGCGTCGATATGTTCGACTGCGTGATGCCGACGCGGTCGGGGCGGCACGGCCTCGCGTTCACCTGGAATGGCCGCGTCAACATCAAGAATGCCAAGCACGCCGAGGATACGCGACCGCTGGACCCGGAGAGTTCGTCGCCGCCGTTCCGCGATTATTCGCGCGCCTATCTCAATCATCTCTTGAAGTCGAAGGAGTATCTGGGCGCTATGATCCTGTCGTGGGCGAATACGGTTTTTTATCAAGAGCTGATGGCGGCGATGCGCACGGCAATCGACGAGCGGCGCTTTGCGTCCTGGCGCGAAGAGACACTGGCGCGACTGGCCGGCGATGGTTCGCCGCGGTGATGCGCTTTGAGACCGGAACACGGTGACCATGGCCATGCGCGACCCTGAGGGATTTATCCGGGCGAATACGGAGTTGTTGGCGCCGCCGCTGGTGCCGGAGCTGGTGTTGCATCTGGCGTCCGAGAGCCTGCCGATCTGGCAGAAGACGGAGGAAGAACTCGGCGAAATGAATGTGCCGCCGCCCTACTGGGCGTTTGCGTGGGCGGGGGGGCAGGCGCTGGCGCGCTATATTCTCGACAATCGGGCGTTGATGGCGGGCAAGCGCGTGCTCGATCTGGGTGCAGGCTCTGGACTGACGGCGCTGGCGCCGATGCTGGCGGGGGCCACGTCGGCATGCGCCGCCGATATCGATGCCGTGGCGCTGGTGGCGTGCCGGCTCAACGCTGATGCGAATGGGCTGACAATCACGACGACGGGCGAAGACCTGCTGGCGCATGCGCCGGGCGCGTTCGACGTGGTGCTGGTGGGGGATCTTTTCTACGAGCGGCACTTGGCGGACCAGGTGCTCGCTTTCATCGACAAAGCGCGAGCAAAAGGTCTGTTGGTTTTGATCGGCGATCCACAGCGCAACTATTTTCCGCGCGATCGCTTCAGCAAGGTGGCCGAATACAGCGTGCCGGTGACGCGCGAACTCGAAGACGCCGAGATCAAGCGGACGGCGGTGTGGCAAGTGCCGTGACGAGGGGCCATTGTTTGGCGCACTTTGTTCGGGCAACGCGGCATCCACCTTGGCGACAGATGCGCCAGGTTCGTGCCGCTTTAGGTGCCTCGCGAAACGACCCTGGCGCTTTATTCTGCTGTGCGTCTTGGGGAAAAATCCGCGCACAGTTTCCCGGCGCGCGCTGTAAATGCTGCGTTGGCGTCGCCAACCACACGCGCCTCGGAACGTGGCCCTTAAGACCTCGGTAACCATTGCCGCCTAATGTGCACACGTAATGCGCGCGGCATGCGCCGGGGTCTCCCTTTTTCTGTACGAGTGCGTTCTATGCTCACCGCTACGCCTGCTCTTGCAGGACAACCCGCGGCCGGATGGCTGCCGACCGCAGGCCCCGCGGGTATCGATGCAGTCGTTCGCCCGGCGCTCGGCGCACCGATCGGCAGCGCGCATGCTTCGGACCGGCTCGTTACCTTCACGGAGCCGGCGGAAAGTTTCCTCAGCCTGTCGATCCGCAACTTCGGCCTGACCTTGGCGACGCTCGGCTTCTATTCGTTCTGGGCGAAAGCTGAAGCGCGCCGACACCTGCACCGCGCGATCCGCATCGGCGGTCAGCCGCTCGACTACACGGGCACGGGCCGCGAACGGTTCATCGCCTTCCTGCTCGGCACGGCGACGACGGTGTTGATGGTTTCGGCATTCGTGTTCTTCTTTACCAAGGCCGGCGGTACGGGCGGGCAGGTGCGCGAAGGCATTGCCAAGTTCCGTTACCAACGGCTGTTGATCACGCTGCCGCTGCTGTTTCTGCTGGGCTCCGTCGTCTATCGCAAGCGCAAGGAAATCCTGCGGCGGACGTGGTGGCGGGGCAAGCATTTCGATCTCGACGGCGAAGCGTGGTCGTATGCGATCCAGCACTTCTGGACGGCGTTTCTGGTCCCGGTGACGCTCGGCTGGGCGGGTCCGTGGCGGGCGAGCCGGCTCGAAGCGCGCAAGATCAACGACATGCATCACGGCGACCAGCGCTTCATGGCGGTCGGCAATGTGGGGCAGCTCTATCGTGCGTTTGCCACGCTGTGGTTCGGCGGTGGGCTGATCTATCTGGCGACGATGGTGCTGATCGGGCTGACGATCGGTACCGATGTGATCGCGGCCCTAGAAGGACAGACGCTGGCGCCGCTGCTGAAGCCGGCGACATTGACGATGGGGCTCGGCGTGCTGGCTGTCGGCATGGCGCCCGTTCTGGGCTTCGTGCTGTATTACCGCGCGGCGTGGATCGAGCATCAGATCTCCAGCCTGGTGTTCGACGACCGGCAGTTGGATTTGCGCTTGCCCAAGCCGCAGTTTGCCGGGCTGATGCTGTGGAACGCCTTCATCAAGTTCATCTCGTTCGGCGCGTTTGCGCCAGTTGCCGACGCCATGCTGGTGCGGTTTATCGTCAGCCGGATCACGTCGCGGCCATGGATCGCGCCGACGCGGCGGTGAGCGGCGAGGCGGGGTTGCGAGGTGTCGCAGGTCCGCTGATAGGCCAAGACCGGGCCGGTGGATGCCGTTTCACTGACGGCGCCCGTCGTCGCTGGTGAGCCCGAGCGGACGAAATGCGAGCGCTCAACACCCGTGTTGCAAAAGTGTAGAGTTTGCAGCAACCTTCTTGGAATAAAGTGGCTGGAGTGATCGCCATGAGCACTGCATTCGCCAACCCGCCGAGCCGAACAAACTGGGTCGGGCGCACCCTGAGCGGCATCGTCATAGCGTTCATGATGTTTGATGGTGGCATCAAACTCATGCCGCTCGGCATCGTCACGGATACCATGCGAGATCTTGGCTTTCAGCCGACCGATGCGCTCGCCCGAGGCCTCGGCATACTGCTGCTTGGCTGCACCGCCCTTTACGCGTGGCCACGGACGGCGACGCTCGGCGCCATTCTGCTCACCGGCTATCTTGGCGGTGCGATTGCGACGCAACTCCGTGTCGGCAATCCAGTCTTCAGTCACTTACTGTTTGGCGTGTACCTGGGCCTCATGCTTTGGGGCGGGCTGTGGCTGCGCGATCCGCGGTTGAGAGCATTGATACCAGTAGGCTGAGATCGAAACTCAAACGGAGGTGAGCCATGTCCTTCCAAGCCTATCTCGACACCATCCAGAAGAAGACCGGCAAGTCACCAGCCGACCTGCGCCGCATGGCGGAGGGCAAGGGCTTTTCGCGCAATGGCAAACTAACAGTCGGGACGAAAGCGACGGAAGTCACGAACTGGCTCAAGGCGGAGCTTGGCCTCGGGCATGGCCATGCGATGGCGGTGTTTGCTCTACTGAAGGGAGCGAAGAAGGAAGACGACGCGTAACGCCGGGTTTCAAACACAGCGACCGGGATCGCAGATGGTTGCACAGCTTTTTTCGCCGCATGCAAAAAACACACGCCGTCGGATCATACGTGTCTCGTGACGTCCGCAAGTGGCCCACTGCCGTCTCGTCGGCAGGCGTATGTTTCGCGGGCGGTCCTGAGGGCCGGCGGATGCGCTTGGCAGCGGGGCCAGGCGACAGTTCACCCCATTTTTGGCACTGCTGTTCCCTCGCGTAGCGGACACCTGTTGTCGCGGCCGTGCGGCGTTTGCTTGGCGACGGCTGCGCGCGGTAGATGGGTGGAACGGAGGGGCGCGGATGCGGGTGTATGGACGATGGGCGGCCGGGATCGTGGCGGCGATGCTGGTGCTGTACGTGGCCGGGCCGTTGTGGGCCGGGTGGCAGTTGCGGCAGGCTATCCGTGGGCGTGATGTGGCGGCGCTCGAAAGCCGCGTGGATTGGCTGGAGCTGCGGCGGGCGCTCAAGCCTCGGCTGACGGCGGCCCTGCGCGACAACGCCGACCAGAGTGGCGTCGTGGGCGGCTGGATCAAGCGCGCGCTCAGTGGCACGGCGGCCTCAACTGCGGTCGATACCCTCGTGACGCCGGCCAACCTGTCACGCCTGTTGACCAGCCGCGCCTTCGTGCTGGCGCGCTTTCCCGAAGCGATGAAACCGCAGATGCCGGCGGACGATCCCGAAGACGTCGACGATCCAGCGCCGCCCCGGCGGCTCCGCTGGGCGTTTTTCGAGAGCCCGACGCGGTTCCGGGTTGAAGCTGCACACCCGCGGCTGGAGGGCGCGCGGATCGTCTCGATCCTGGCGCTGCAAGGCCTGTCATGGCGGCTGGTCGACGTCGATATCGTCAAACGATAACAATATTCTACCATGTTCCGCGGTCAGAGTTTGGCAACCATGCTGGGTTAAGGTTTCGCCACTCTTACCTGCAACCCGTCAGCCTCCTGGTTCGCGATGTCCTCGCCGTACAAAGCACCCGATGCCGCAGCCCTCGCCCACCGCGTGCAGCGTGGCCTAGGGCTCGTCATGCTCGGGTTGCGTGAAATCGGCGCCGGCGGCGGCCGGCTCGCGTGGATGGGCATCAAGCGCGCTGGCGGGTTGGTGCTGGCGCTGATCCTGCTGTTTGAGCAATGGGGCTGGCAATATCTGCTGGCGCTGTTCGCGTGGGCTTGCCGGTGGGCACCCATCGCGGCGCTGGAGCGGTGGATTGCGCGGTTACCGCCTTATGGCGCGCTGGTTGCCTTCGGTGTGCCGACGCTGTTCCTGGTGCCGCTGAAGCTGGCCGCGCTTTACCTGATTGCACAGGGTCATGCCCTGGCCGCGACGGCGCTGTTCATTGGGGCAAAAGTGGTGGGCACGGCGCTGGTGGCGCGGCTCTTTCAGCTGACCGAGCCGCAACTGATGCAGATCGTCTGGTTCAAGCGGACACATGACGCGCTGATGCCAAAGCTGCATGCGTTGCATGAGCAGATCCGCCGCAGCTGGGCGTGGCGCTACGGTCGCATGCTGAAGACGAAGGCGAAGCTGAAGCTGGCGCCGGTGGTGGTGCGGGTGAAGGCGGCACTGGCGGGACTGTGGCAGCGCCGGTTGGGGT
>JANYHP010000269.1 GCA_025359005.1 Hyphomicrobiaceae bacterium
GCGAGTGCGGCGCCTGCAGCGATTCCAATGAGAGCATGACGGCGGTGCATGGACTGTCTCCTCCAGGATGGATGCTATTTGAGCCGGACCGTCTCGGGGAACACCCAGTTGGGGATCACCAGCACGATCTCGGGAAACGCCGTGATGATCACTACGGCCACGTTGAGCAGAAGAAAGAACGGGAACGCCGCCTTCGCAACCGAAAACGTGTCGCGCCCGCTCATGTTTTGCAGCACGAACAGGTTGAAGCCCACAGGCGGCGTGATCTGCGCCATCTCCACATGAATGATGAGATAGACGCCGAACCAGACCAGATCGAACCCCGCCTTCTGCACCATCGGCAGCACGATCACCGCCGTCAGCACGATCATCGAGATACCGTCGATGAGGCACCCAAGCAGGATGTACATCACCGTCAGCGACAGCACGAGCGTGTGCCGGTTGAGGTTCTGTGCGTCGACCCATTCGGCCAGTGCCTTCGGGATGCCGGTATAAGCCATCGCGGCGGTACAGAAGGCAGCGCCTGCAAGGATCAGCATGATCATGCACGTCAGCCGCGTCGTGCTCATGATGCTTTGGGTAATGCTCTCTTGCGTCAGCGTGCCGCCCCACCACGCCAGTGCGAGCGCGCCGACGACGCCGAACGCGGCACACTCGGTAGCGGTGGCGATGCCGAGTACCAAAGACAGAAACACCGTTGCGATCAGCAGCAACGCCGGGATCAGCTTCTTGGATTGCCGCACCTTGGCGCCAAACGACATCGGCGGATCGCGCGGCGGCGACTTGTCCGGATTGAGCAGCGACCAGACGATAATGTAACCGGAGTAAAGCCCCATCACCAGCGCGCCCGGCAGGAAGCCGCCGAGGAAAACCTTCAGCACCGACACGTTGGCGATCACCGCGTATACCACCATCGGAATCGATGGCGGGATCAGCAATCCGAGCGTGCCCGAGCCCGCCAGCGAACCGAGCGCCATGTCCCGGTCGTAGCCGCGCTTTTCCAGCTCCGGCAGCGCGATCTTGCCAATGGTAGCGCACGTGGCGGCCGACGAACCCGACATTGTCGCGAATATCCCGCAGCCGACCACGTTGACGTGCAACAGCCGGCCGGGCAGCCACTGCAGCCAGGGCGCCAGGCCACGGAACATCTCCTCGCTCATTTTAGTTCGGAACAAGATCTCGCCCATCCAGATAAACAGCGGCAGCGCAGCGATCTGCCAACTGGCCGCCGAATCCCAGACGCGCGCCGCGAGCACCCCACCGATGGGCACGTTGGTCGTGGCGATCATGGCGATCAGCCCGACGAGTCCAAGCGCTACTGCGATCCACACGCCGCTGGCCAGGATACCGACCAGCGCCAGCAGCAGCACGATCGAGAGAGTTGCGAGATCCATGGCTCAGACGCCCCCGCCTTCGGCCACGCGCGCGATCAGCTCATCCGTGCTGGTGGGGGGCGGCTTTTCGAAACTCGGCGGATTGCCGCCAAGCACATGGATCAACTCGTCGATCACAGCGATCGTCAGGATCACCGCACCGCCGAGGAACGACAGCTGCGGCACCCACACCGGCATCGCGATGACGCCGTTCGACATCTCCTGCGTCATCCGCGAAATACGGACGAACTCGTAGGCGTGCCAGGTGAAATAGAGCAGGAACGCCAACGTCACCGACAGTGCGAACGCTTCGGCGACCAGCTTGGGCTTGCCGTGCAGCTTTTCCACGATCAGGCCGACGCGGATCATCTCGCCGTTGCGGAAGGTATGCGCCATGCCGAGGAACGCCATCGCCGCCATCGTCCAAGAGGCGAAGTCGGTGCCGTCCGGGATATTGAGATTGAACTGGCGGCCGACCGCCATGATCATCATCAGCGACAGCGTAGCGACGAGGCACGCCCCGGCCACGTATCCAGCCCACAAATAGAGCCGGTCCAAAGCTCTGCGCATGCAATCCCCCGCTCGGGCCTCGTCGGCCCGCCCCATATCCGATCATTGGTGTACGATCGTGTGGGAGGCATTCAGGCCTGTCAACGCCCACCTGCCCGCCGCCTTGCCGCATTGTGCGTCACGTCAGGCTTCGATCGCGCACCCGAGCCGCTGCAGGGTGGCATCGATCCAGCTGCGGTCGCTGGTGCCGGCCTGGATTTCGGCCATCTGCTTTTGCTCCGCCGCCTGCTTCGCCTGTGTCGCTTTCAGGACTTCGGCCGTATGATCGAAGGGCACGCAGACGAGCCCGTCGGTGTCGCCGAGCATCAGGTCGCCCGGCTCGATCACCATGCCGCCGATCGCGATGGGGACATTGATCTCGCCGGGGCCGTCCTTGTAGGGCCCGCGATGCGTGACGCCGGCGGCATAGACGGGAAACGTGCCGGCACGCACGGACGCCGAATCTCGGATCGCCCCGTTGATGACGACGCCGCCGAGGCCGCGCTTGATCGCATGCGCCAGCATGAGCTCGCCGATCAGCGAATTCGTCAGATCGCCGCCTGCATCGCAGACGATCACGTCGCCCGGGCTCGCCAGGTCGATCGCCTTGTGCAGCATCAGGTTGTCGCCGGGTCGCGTCTTCACCGTCAGCGCCGGCCCGGCGAGCACCACGTCCGTGCCACCGTGCATGGGCCACAGCTGCGCCCCGCCCGCCGTCAGGCGCGCCATCTGGTCGGAGACATTGGCGACCGGCAGCACGCGGAAGGCTGCGACGACCTCCGGACCGACGGCACGGCGGCGCTTCAAAATACGAAATCCGATCATATCCAAGCCCCGATTGTCGTTTGTCGTACCCTCCACTACCATTCTCCGGCGGCTCCATGCAAAGTCCCGATGCATAGGTCCTTGGCGCTGCGGGGGGGGATTTCCGTCGTTGACCGTCGCCAAGCCACTCAAGCCCAAGCCACTCAAGTCCAAGCCACTCAGGCCCATGCCAGCGGCCTACATCACGTTTCCCACCATGTTCGGCGTGTCGGCTATCGCCTGGAACGATGCGGGGCTCTGCCGCGTGCAACTGCCCGACAGCGACGAGGCGGCCACCGCGCGCCGCGTTGCACGCGGTGACGTGCCGCGCGCCGACGACGTGCCGGCTGCCATGCAGGCCGTCATCGACCTGATCACCCGGCACCTGTCCGGATCGACCGTCGACTACGGCGCCGTGACGCTCGATACCGAGGGCGTCGGCGCGTTCGAATCAGCGGTCTACGCGGCGTTGCGCAAGGTCCCCGCAGGCACGACCACAACCTACGGCGCACTGGCGAAAGCGGTCGGCTCGCCGGGCGCCGCGCAGGCCGTCGGCATCACCATGTCGCGCAATCCGTGGCCCGTCGTCGTGCCCTGCCATCGCGTGCTCGGCGCAAGCCAGGCCATGGTCGGCTTCTCCGCCCCCGGCGGCATCGCCACAAAGCAGCGCCTCCTCCGCCTCGAAGGCATCGACCTCGACCACGGCCAGCCAAGATTGCCGGGCTTATAAGCGCGCCTGCCCGACAAATAGAACGAACCCGCTACTTCAGCGCATCACCCAAACAGCCGCAGCTGCCGTTCATCCTGGCCCTTGGTCTCCCGCGCGAGTTGCTCGATGCGATCGAATGGCACTTGCTCGGCGGTGATGAGCGAGCGATGCGCCTTCATCGAGCGCACTAGGCCTTCCTGCACGAGGTGGAACTCGCCGACGGTCTGGCCGGGCAGCACGGAGGCCGCGTCCAACCCGCTGTCGGCTTGGAAGGCAGCCTTGAGCTTCTTGAGCGCGGTGTCTTCGCGCACGCGCCCGATGAACCAGCTGGTGATCTGGTCGCGGCTCTTGTAGTCGAGATCGCCCGGCGATTGCGTCGCCAGCATGATGCCGAGACCAGCAGACCGCGCGCGCTTCAGCAGGCTCTGTAACGGCTCGGCTGTGGCCGGCTTGGCGTTGGCCGGAATGTAGAGATCCGCTTCGTCGAGCATCAGCACCGACTGCAGCTCGTCGTTGGGATTGCGCTGGCAGAACCTGAGAGCCTCAGCGAGGAACTGCGAAACCCAGAACAAGATGTTTTCGTTGTCGCCGAGGAAGCCGGTGTAAATGATCGACAGGCGCGTGCGGCCGTCGGCGCGCGCATACGGGCCGATGCCGAGCAGGCGCTCCATGTTGAGCGTTTCCCCGCCCGCTTCGAACAGCGACGCATTCCTGTGCCGCAAGCTGTCGAGTTGCGCCACCAGATCGCGGCGCAGCTTGCCGGATGGGTCCATGCGCTGCGTCGCTTCGGCGAGTTCGGGATCGTCTTCTTCCAGCAGATGGATCAGGTCGGCCAGCATCACTTGCGTCGAGAAACGCTGACCGAGCAGGCGTAAGGCCACCGACAGCGTGCCCGACTGCTTCTGATGCGTCGCCGAGTTTTTCAGGTGGAGCATGTCGCCGAGCGCCGCGGCCGAAAGCCCTGCCAGCAACTGCTGCTCGTGCTCGGGCAGTTCCTTGATGCCGGTTGGCAGCAACGTGATGGAGATCGGACGGCCGGAGCTGCGACCGGGCGTGTAGACGGCCACGTCGATGTTGTCGGCAAGCTTCTCACGTTCACCCCGGCGATCCGAATAATCGCCTTCGATTGCGCGCCAGACGTCCGGGTTGGCGTAGCTGCACAGATCGCCCTTGCGATCGATCAGGATCGCCGGGATGCCACGTTGCAGGATCTGCTCGATGAGGCAGAGCGCGAGCGTGGTCTTGCCAGAACCGGAGCCGCCGAGGACGGCCGCGTGGCGCTTCAGCACGT
>JANYHP010000285.1 GCA_025359005.1 Hyphomicrobiaceae bacterium
TGCGCCCCAGCAGATAACACTCCCGCGTCAGGTCGTAGATATGCCTCTGAAACCGATAGTTCCGATCCAGGAACGCCTTGTGGTCGAGATCCATTGCAGTCACGACGGCTTGAGGACGTAGAGATGGAACCCGCCATAGATCGCTGACCGGTCCTGCGCCAGGAGGTCCTCGGATTGCTTCTGTTCATAGTGCCAGCGCTCAAACACGGTTGGGCTCAGTCGCCCGGGCAAAATCGTATCGCGGCCAGCCGTGCGGAAGATCACGCGGGCGCCGGCCCGCGCTGTGCGTGTGATCTCGTTCCACAACTCGTTCAGGGTGCCATCATCCATCCAGTCCTGCGCGTCAAGCAGCACGTATCTGTCGAGCGAAGCGCTGTCCTGTGTGCGTAGGAAGTTCGTGTAGGATGTCAGCGTGATGCTGACACGATCGACGGAAGATTTCAGACGGTCGAAATGAGGCGGCTCGAGATAGGCCGGCAGCGGGCCGGTCGCATCGGGGGCGTAACCGCGGGTGAACGCCTGCCAAGCGAAATAATTGTCCGCGAGGTCGAAATCGCACGACAGTTTCCGAAGTCTTTCGCGAACCACATCGGCCATGTGTGGCGCGCCGTCCAGCAGCGCTTGATATTGCGCGGGGGGGATGCCGAGGCCATAGAGCGCGGCGCGGTGCCCAAGAGCCCAGCGGATCATGGTCCGGTCGAACAGCGGCGCAAGTTTTTGCTCGAAGAACGCGGCCTGGTCTGCCCGGCAAGAGGCAGACATCAGATCTCGCGGATTGACGCCATGTAGACGCGAAACCACATGCGCGAAGCCGACAAAGCGCCCGAGCAACCCGGTGCGGTAGAACCCGGTGGTGAACGTGTCGATGTTGCGTCGGCCGACAGCGTTGGCCGTCGTCCAATAGTCTCGAGCCTCGGCGTCGAGGTTGGGCTCGATCCAATCCTTGAAGGTCGCGGCGTTTCCCGGCACATCAGCCCCGCCGAAGAACTGATAGAAGGCAGCGTGGTCAGGCAGGTGTCGCAGCGCCGCGAACTTCAGGTTGTTGAGCGCTACGTGGGCGCTGTTGAGATCCACAGCGAAGATGCGTTCGGGTTGCTCGACCAGGTAGTTGAGCACATTGCACCCGCCCGATGCGATCGTGACGACGCGGGAGGTTGGCGTCAGCGCAAGCGCCTGCAGATCGACGCGGGGATCCTCCCAAATCTGTGGGTAAACGAGTCCGCTGAACGCCAGAGTGAACAAGCGCTCGAGCAGACCGTCGGTGCTTGCCGCGGGGTTCTTATGGACTGCGGCGCCGAGCAGCGCCCCGCTGTGCTGGCGCGCGATATCGCGATGGAGACGTGTCATAGGACCCCGATTGGCGTTGTTGTGTGCGGGCCGTCGGCAATGGCCGGCTGCTGTGGCGTGTGCTGCGCCGCGTCCGGCCGGACATGCAGCGGAATGAGGCGACCATCGGCGCTCCAGCGCACGACGGTCAGATGTCCGGACTGTGTCTCGACAATCGCGGTGCAGCTTTCAACCCAGTCCCCGCAGTTGAGGTAGTGGATATCGCCAATGCGCCGGTCGGCTGCCTGATGAATGTGTCCGCAGATGATGCCGTCGACGTTTTCGCGCCGCGCCTCGTCGGCCACCGCATGTTCGTAAGCGCCAATGAAGCTGACGGCTTGCTTGACGCGCCCCTTCAGGTAGGCCGACAGCGACCAGTAGCCGAGCCCGAGATGGCGGCGGACCCAATTCAAGGGATTGTTGAGCCAGAGCGCGGCCTCGTAACCGCGGTCTCCGAGAAATGCCAGCCACTTTGCCGTTCGCACGACGACGTCGAATTCATCGCCATGCATGACAATGTATTGGCGGCCGTCTGCAGTCGTATGAAGACTGGTCTGGCAAATCTCGATCCCACCGAAGTGCATGCCGCAGTAATCGCGCAGGCCTTCGTCATGGTTGCCGGGAATGAAAACTATGCGCGTGCCTTTGCGTGCTTTGCGCAGCAGCTTTTGCAGCACATCGTTATGCGACTGTGGCCAATGGGGACCGCGGCGCACCCGCCAGAAATCGACGATGTCGCCGACGAGATAATAGGTATCGGCTTCGACGACGCGGAGAAATTCCAGCAACGCCGCTGCCTGCGACGTGCGCGTGCCGAGGTGGATATCAGACACGAACACCGCACGGTAGTGGGGCGGCGACGGCTGGAAGTCGTAGGGGTGCGTGTCTTGCATGCCGGACGGGGTAATCGAGTCTTGTTTCAGTCAAATGACAGCGCCCGACACAATCAACACCCGCGTCCGGTAAACAACGCAGCGCGCCGCGACCGCCATCACCCGGCGTTGACGCGCGATACAGCGCTCGACAGCGACGCCATCAATTCCGCGAGACTGAACGGCTTGGTGAGATAGGCCTCGACACCAAGAGATTGGGCGTATCTGCGCTCTTCGATTGCGGTGCGGCCCGACACGATGATGATGGGGACGGCAGCCGCTGGACCGCCGGCGCGCGCACGCCGCAGAATTTCCAGTCCGGAGAGGCCAGGGAGCGAGACGTCCAGTACGGCCGCATGAGGTGGTGACGCCTCAAGACGTCGGAGGGCCGCTGCGCCGTCAGAAACCCAATCGACAGTGTACCCAGCAGCGGTGAAATTGTAGCGAAGAATGAGCGCCAGTGCCGGCTCGTCCTCGACCAACAGAATGTGGGATTGATGTTTTGGGTTCACGGCATCCCTGGCAACCTGTCGCCTGTGACGCGCGTCACACCCCGGAATTCAGGTCGCGCACGCACCTCGCAGCAGCAACCCGTAGTGTACGAAATCCGCGCGACACCCCTATGACGCTTCCCGCCAGTTAGCGAATGACGCGGATGCGCCACAGCGGTCTGTTCGAGCGGACTGTTCGAGCGGACTGTTCGAGCAGACTGTTCGGGCAGACTGTTCGAGCAGACTTGGCGTCGGGCGCGCGATCAGGCGGCTTCGCGATCTGGAGAATGCGCGCCCGTTGCAAAGGCATCGAGCGCCGACGCCAACGACAAGTGATGGCGGATGCTGGCTTCCGCATGGCTCGCTAGTGCTTGGCGGCTCAGACCAGCAGACGGATACTCGGTCAGAAATGACATATGCACAGCTGTTCCGCGCGCTGTATCGCGCGTCGTTGCCAGCGCGACGAACGAACCCAGCATCGACATGTCACCGACAAATGCAGTCTCGGAGGCGGGTTGGCCATCGCCACGTCGGTAGGTTATCGCAACGGGCTGCACGAAGCTTCTGGCGTTGACCACCGCTGCAAACAAAGCGGCGCGAAACGGCAGCAGGCGCGTTCCGTCCGTGGTCGTGCCTTCAGGAAATACGATCACATTCGTCCCGCGCGAAAGGCGCTCTGTGATGACGGCGACACCGCGGGTCAGATCGCGGGTCGTGCGTCGTTCAAGGAAGATCGTCCCAAGGCGCGTCGCCAGCCACCCGATGATCGGCCATTTCTCCACATCGCTTTTAGCAACGAATACCGCATCCGTCGTGACGAAGAGTGCGATGACATCCAGCCAGGATGTGTGATTGGCAACGATCAGTCGGCCAATGGCGCAACGCGAAGCCGGCGCGCCGCGCGCAACGACCGTCATGCCAAAAATCTGCAACGCGCCGCGAGACCAGTCGCGTATTGCGGCGTGCCGGCGATCTATTGTCCAAAACGGAAACCGGAGCAGCACTGTCAGCACGCCCGCCAGGAGATGCAGGCCAATGCGTGCGAGCACGCGCCCCACGTGCAGGTGGCGGACCACCTATGCGACCTCAGTCGCCGCGGGCATGAACCGTCGCGCATATCGGGCTTCGACGTTGGCAACAGCGAGGAAGAGAAACAGATCGGCCGAATTGAAGTCCTGATCCCAGTAGGGCGCCCCACAGACCACTGCGCCGCACCGGAGATAACCCTTCAGGAGCGGCGGTATTGACGCCTTTGTCAGCGCGCCAATTGACTGCGGCACGGGCCGGCGCGGATCAACGCGCAGCGCGGCGGGCGGCGGATGCCGCGCTGCCAGGTCGTTGGCC
>JANYHP010000245.1 GCA_025359005.1 Hyphomicrobiaceae bacterium
GCTTTGAGCGCCTTTTCCAGCAGCTCTTCCCGGCTGGACAGTATGTCCCGCGCGACGATTTCATCGATAAGGCCAGCGAGCCCCGCCGGCGTCTCCTCGGTGTCGTCGCTATCCGTTTGATACAGCTTCTTGAGGCGGCCCTTGTGGCGCGTCACGTAGTCGGGCGTATCAAGCACGTCGCGTGTGCCAGCCGTTCGCGCAGCACGGATCTCGCCAAGGAATTCTTCGCTATTGCGCATGCGCTCCAGCATCCACAAGGCGAGTTCCTGATCGGATTTGTTGTCGGGATTCATGGAAGCATCACTCGTCATCGCGGTTATCCCGTTCCTGCTCATACCGGCGCACCAGTTCTTCATCGCTGGGCAGTAAGGATTTATCGACTGGCCCACGCTTCTCGAGATACGCCTCCAGCATGTCCTCAAACAGCACGACGAGGCTCGGCGGTTTGTCACGCTCCATGATGATGTCGATGATCGCGCGCACCCGCGGATGGAGGCGCAATGGAAGTTGGACAATGCGGCCGGTACGCCGCTTGCTGCGCAGATCTTCAAACCCGCTCGCGGTGATGCGCGGCGAACTGCCATGCAGCCGGTCAATGAGTGGAAGCTTCTTGCGCTCCCGCTCTTGCCGCTTGCGTTCTTCGTCTTCATCGTCCTCCGCCATGGTCCCCCATCCAGCCGGTTGTCGTCCCAAAAGTCATGCCCTTGCGCTGCCGCCGCCAATGAAGGCGATCAGGCTGAACAGGAAGCTCGGCGGGAACCAGAGGTGTTGGCTCAGCCATACCGGGCTCGCGCCAGCCATGAAGAGCCGGGCCCGCCGCGAGGAGAACCATGATCACAGAGCCAAGCTCCAGGATAACCGCCGTCCATGACGTTAAGACGACACGCGGCAGCCTCCGGTCCACACCCAACAATTCTGCGATCGCAGCTGCTTGTGGATCGCTATCGCCGCCAATCGATGCTCCCTGCAGCGCTTCCAGCGACCGCACCATCTCATGCCGCTCGATGCCCAATGCTGTGCGTGCCTTCGCCGTCTCAAGCTCCGTGCGCAGCCGGAACACTTCAGCGCAATAGAGACGCGCAGCAGTCGTCGTGGGGGAGGTGCATCCCGTTGTCGCTTGCCATTGACGGTCAACTCGCTTGCCCATGAGCTCGGTTTCAATTACCGCCTCAGGACGCGACGGCAATAGCGTCTTGGCCCGCTGCTCCAGTTCGGCAAGCTCGCGCTCTCGCGCAGCGATACGTCCGGCATGCGTTTCGCGTTCTGCAACGACGCTGGACCGGGTTGATACCGCAAAGCCGGTGCCCGAGGCCAGAGAGAGACCGATGACGGCGATGAGCATCAGCGTAGCCGCAAAGGCATGAACCCAGGCGCGCAGCGCCAGCGCACGCATGATCACGACAGGCAACGCCACCTTTGCAGCATCGCTCGCCACACTGACCGCGCCCAGCATTGCAGCTTCAAGCGGCGTTCGACCCAGCGAGGACAGAAACACCGCATTCATGCCCGTTGAAACAGCAATGAACAGAAGCGCAGCACCGAGCACAAGCAGGCGAATGAGGATGCTCATGAGTGGCGTCCCGGAGCCTGCGAATTGGCGCGGGGTTGCTCGCGCCCTATCGCTTCCAGCAACACGCGCTCGCCGAGTGTGATGCAAAGTCCGACAAGAAATCCGATGCACCATTCGCGCAGCAGCATGCCGGGTGCAAAGCCGCTGCCGTGATAGATCGTCCACACCAGCTCGAAGATCGAGCTCACGATTGCCGCTCTCAGGTAATCACCCGCCCATAGCCGAGGTGTCGCCGCAACAAGCAGCCGTAATGCGAGTGAACGATCCGCGCTTGAAGCGGGCAGGGTAGTCAGCATTGTCAAAATCCCCTCGCACTTGCAGTTGCAATGCCAGGGGTAGGACCGCTCCAATTGAAGCGCGAGACATCAAGGTGCTAGCATCTTGTCAGCGAGATGAACGCGACGAATGCCAATCAGCGAGCCACTAAGGACAAATCACCGCAACGCGGCCGCACAAGATCTGTGCTTCACTCTTCACTGAAGATTGGCGTGCAAAGGAGCAGGCTATGCGCCCTATCGCAGTGGCCCCGCCAGCAGATTGCATCGGCACATTGCCGTCTGCCGATTTTAGCGATGCGTTCGCCATCGACGTTCGAGATGCCACGCTCGATGCACCTTTGGCCGCTCGCCGCGCCTTCGCCGAGCAACCGGGCTGGATTGTCAATTTGACGGCACTCCGTAACATGCTGGTCAGACCCTTCGGGCTTAAGATCGGTGCCGACGCCAATTTGCCGAATAGCCGCCGCATCGGCATCTTTCCATTGATCTCATCGACGCCAGAACGCGTCGTGCTCGGGTTGGACGATGCGCACCTCAACTTCCGGATTGTCGTTGATGTGAAGGCGCTGAA
>JANYHP010000402.1 GCA_025359005.1 Hyphomicrobiaceae bacterium
CATGACCTGACCTAGTGCCCACAATCACAAGTCCCTGGCACGCATGACACACGAGGATGACCGGCGGGCAGGAGCGCGGCGCGGATCGATGTGCCTCATCGGGCAAGCCGCGCGACGCCCCCGCCGGTCATCCTCGTGTGCCCGTAGGGTCGCGCCCCACGGCCGCCCGCGGCGTCGCGCACCTCGTCCGTAGCTCAGCTGCGGACCAGCCAAACGCCGAGGCCGGCGAGGGCCATGCCGGCGAGAACGAGCGGCGGATAGGGTTCGCCGAGCAGCGTCCACGCGATGGCGGCCGAACAGGGCGGCACCAGGAACAGCAGCGCCGACGCGCGCGTCGCCTGCCCGTAGCGAATCATCGCCAGCAGCAGGGTCATGGCAATGATCGAATTGCCGACCACCAGATAGGTCAGCGACGCGATGAAAGGCCACGTCCACGCGACTCGAAAGGTCTCGACCGGCCACGCGGCGGCCAGCACGATGAGCAAGGCGACACCGCATTGCACGATATTGGAGACGATCGGGTGCTGAGTGGTGCCAAAGCGCTTTTCCCAGACGGTGCCGGCGGTGATGAACAGCAGCGCGACGCAGGCGGTCGCAATGCCGATGGCTGTCGCATCGCCGGCTTGCGCCTTGGCGAGGACGACCACGACGGCACCGGCGAGGCCAAGGGCCAGTCCGATCCAGGCTCGCCGCGTCACCACCTCGGAGGCGCTGATGTGGGGTGCGACCAGTGCCACCAGGATCGGCTGCAGCGCCAGCACGATGCCGAGGCCGGCGGCGGAGGCGCCAAGCCCGATGGCGTAGTTGGCCAGCGCGAAATAGATCCCTTGGATCAGTGCGCCGACGATGGCCAGATGGCCCCACGCGCGCCAGGTGCGTGGCAACGGCGGACGCACGACGATGTAGGCGGGAATGAGCAACGCGAGGACGGCTGCATACCGCAAGACGAGGAAGAACAATGGCTCGACGTAGGCGAGGCCGACGCGAACGGGCACGTACCCACCCGACCAGAGAGCCACGAAAATCCACGGCGCCAACGGCAGCCAGACGGGTGCCCGGCCCTGCGCGTCGGCGGGCGTGGCGGCAGGGTCGGTCGCGGACGCTGACTGAGTGGCGGTGTCTGGGCGCATGCCAAGCGTGTAGCGCATCCGCTGATGGCGAGCCTCGCCCCGGCACGCGGGCCAGCCATCCCGCATGCGGGCGGCATGGGGGCAGCGAGGGTTCAGCGGCGGAAGATCGGGCCGAGGCCAGGAATGCTCAGAATAGTACGCAACAGGCCGGCCACGTAGGTGTAGGCGGCCGCGCGGAGCAACTGGCGGGCCGGCTTCATATCGTCGGCGTGCAGGAAACCGCCGCGCTCGAGCAGCGGCAGCGCGCGCTTGAAGCTGGCATCAAACTCGACGGGCAGCGTGACCACCTGCAACGTGAACGACAGCAGTGCCGTGGCTGCAAAGCCCACGATGTTGAGGATCAGCGCTGCCCCGCTTTTGCCGATGATCAGCAGCAGTGGCGCCGACCATATGAAGGCATTGCCGATCATGGAAACCACATGCGCCTGCTTGGCGACAGCCTGGCGGCGCTGGTAGATTGGCAACTGCATGGCGTCCTGCATGGCGTGGCCGATCTCATGCGCGGCGACGACGATGGCCGACAGCGAGCGGCCATTCATGAAGCGCGGTTCCAGCCGCACGGCCTTGGCGTCTGGGTCGTAGTGGTTACCCTGCTCGGTGACCTCGACTTTCACGTGGCCGAGCTTTAAGGCGTCGAGCGCGTGGCGGGCAAACTCGGCGCCCGTACCGCTCAGGTCAGCACGGTCGTAGGCGTACTGGTCCATGGTCCGCTGGATCCAGATGCCTGGAAGCGCGACCAGCAGAAATCCGAGCACGAGAACTGCGATGATGAGGACCACGCGAGACTCCGGTGGGGCATGGCGGGCGATGCCTGGTAGTACAGCATTGCCAGCCTAAGAAGGTCATACCGTCCTGGCGGAATTAAGGGCCACGAGACGCGGTGACCTGAACGATAGCCCCGCGCGTACTGCATGGCCAGCGTGCTGGATGATCCGTTGAAAACCTATCTTAATGGGCCTTTGGCAGAGTGCCGGAAAGCTTGGAGGCTCGCATGCTGATTTGGGGATCGCGTTCGGAAAGTAAAGACCTGGGGCAGGCTGAAACAAAGCCGTGTCCGACGTGCGAGCGGGACCGGCCATTCCACCTGCACGTTCAGTACCGGCTGCATCACGTCTGGTATCTGTTTAAGTGGGTGACGGGGCGCCAGTATCTGCGGCTCTGCGAGGTCTGCCATCGCGGGACGGAAGTGCCGGCGGCGTCGCTCGCGCCGGCGGTGACGAAGACGGCCGTGCCGCTGTATCACCGCTTCAGCTGGGCGCTGCCGGTGCCGCTGGTTGCCATCGGCGTCGTGTTCGGCATCCTCGACGACCAGCAACGCGCGGGCCGCAACGCCGAACTGATCGCCGCGCCGCGTTCGGGCGATCTCTATGCGACCGACATTTCGCGCCTGGTGCGCGGCGGCGACGACAAATACCGTTTCGGGGTGATGAAGATCAAATCGGTTGCGGGCGCCAACGTCGAGTTCGTGCTGCCGCGCGCAAACTACAACAAGATCACGGCGGCAACGCGCGACATGAGTTCAGAAAGCGTTGGCAAGCCGGACTATTTCTCGACGTCGGCGGTGCAGGTGCCGATCGCCGACCTCAAAGAGCTGCAGGACAAGGGCGTCATTCACTCCATCCGTCGCGAGTAGGGTGACAGGACGGCCGACGGCGCGCTAAGGACCCGGTGAGACATGCTGCTCCCGGGACACCTTGCCATGGCCAAAATCGCGATCCTCGACGACTACCAGCGCGTCGCCCTGACAATGGCTGACTGGTCGCGACTGCGTGCGCTGCACGAGATAACCGTGTTCGACGCACCGTTTGCCTCGCAAGCCGAGGCGGCCGCCGCTCTCGCGCCCTTCGATATCCTCTGCATCATGCGCGAGCGGACCCTGTTTGGTCGCGCGCTCATCGAGCGGCTGCCAACCGCCAAGCTGCTAGTCACCACCGGCCATCGCAATGCCGCCATCGATGTGGCGGCGGCCAACGCGCGTGGCATCGTGGTGTGCGGCACCGAGGCGCCCGGCATCGCCACGGCGGAACTGGCTTGGGGGATGATCCTCGCCTTGTCGCGCCATCTCGTTCACGAGGCCAATGCTATGCGCGAGGGCCGCTGGCAGACGACGGTGGGTCGCGATCTCAAGGGGCGCACGCTGGGACTGGTCGGCCTGGGCAGCGGCGGCCTCGGCCGTCAGATTCTGGCTCCAGGCGATCACTGGCATGCCGAAGACCTGGGCGTATTTCGCCATCTGCCCGCCGAGCCGACCCAGGCCGACCAGTCCCAGCGTGCGCCCCTTGAGATCGCGACCCACCGTCGTCTGCCAGCGGCCCTCGCGCATAGCATTGGCCTCGTGAACGAGATGGCGCG
>JANYHP010000253.1 GCA_025359005.1 Hyphomicrobiaceae bacterium
GCGCGCCTCGCGGGGCTGCCCGGCGGCACGCAGGTCTACATGTGCGGCCCAAAGCCAATGCTGAAATCCGGCGTCGCCGCATCGCGCAAGCTCGGCTGGCCGCCGGGGCGCCTGATGTTTGAACTGTTCTACAGCGCCGCACCTGCAGCACCGGCAAAGCCTGTCGCTGCTGCTCCGGTCAATGACGGCAGCTTCGAAGTTCAATTAAAGTCCAGCGGCAAGATCTTTCGCGTGCCGGCGGACAAGTCGATCGCCGATGTGTTGATCGCGGCCGGGCTCGATCCGCTGGTTGATTGCTGCAAGGGCGAGTGTGGCGTCTGCCAGACAGGCGTGCTCGAAGGTGTTCCCGATCATCGCGATGTGATTCTGACCGAGGCCGAGCGGGCCGCGGGCAAAGTCATGCAAATCTGCATCAGTCGCGCCAAGTCGCAGCGGTTGCTGCTCGACCTTTGAGGCGCGACGTCACTGTCTGGAATGGAGGCGCGGCCATGAGCACCCCACGATATCACGGCAACCCGCAAGCCGTGCGCGCGCTCGTGCGCGAAACGGCGGTGCACCGTGACGTTTACACCGACCCGGATGTCTTCGCGCTCGAAATGGAGCATCTGTTTGCCAATACCTGGAACTATGTCGGCCACGCCAGCCAGGTCGCAAAGCCGGGCGATTATATCACGACCACAATCGGCGCGCAGCCGGTCATCATGGTGCGCCATACGGACGGCGCTGTCAGGGTTCTCTACAACCGGTGCCCGCATAAAGGCACCAAGATTGCCATCGACGGCTGCGGCAACACGGGGAAGTTCTTCCGCTGCCCCTATCATGCCTGGACCTTCAAGACCGATGGCAGCTTGCTCGCGATCCCGCTGAAGAAGGGGTACGACGGGACAGGCTTTGAAAACAGCGACGCGGCGCGCGGCCTGACGCCGGTGCGTCACGTGAAAAATTACCGCGACTTCGTGTTCGCAAAAATCAACGACGCCGGCCCCGACTTCGAGACTTTTTTCGGCGAGAGCCTGTCGAGCCTGGACAACATGATCGACCGCTCCCCCGAGGGAAAGCTCGAGGTTGCCGGCGGCGTGTTCCGCTACATGCACAACTGCAATTGGAAAATGCTGGTCGAGAACCAGACCGATACCTGCCATCCGATGGTCGCGCACGAAAGTTCTGCCGGCACGGCCATCGACGTGTGGAAGACGGCCGGCGGGCCGAAGCCTATGGCGGTCGAGATTTTCGCGCCTTTCATGAGTTCGTACGAATTCTTCGAGGGTATGGGCATTCGCGTCTGGGACAACGGCCACGGCCACACCGGCGTCTCCCATTCCATCCACTCCGACTATTCGGCAGTGCCGGGGTATTTCGATCAGATGGTGGCCGCCTATGGCGAGGCGCGGGCCCGGGCGATCCTCGATGAGAACCGGCACAACACGGTTTATTTCCCCAACATCATGATCAAGGGGCCGATCCAGCTCTTGCGGATTTTTCGGCCCATTGCGGCAAACAAGACGCTTGTTGAAAGTTGGACGTATCGCCTCGTGGGCGCGCCCGATCTGCTGCTCGAGCGGACGCTGATGTATAACCGGCTGATCAACGCGCCGACGTCCGTCGTCGGCCATGACGACCTCGAAATGTACGAGCGCGCGCAGGAGGGGCTTGCATCCAACGGTAACGAATGGGTCAATGTCCAGCGCCTCTACGACGCAGCCGAATCCGCCTCGCCCGTTGCTGTCACCAACGGCACCACGGAATGGCAGATGCGCAATCAGTTCCGCGCCTGGTCGAAATTCATCACGATGACGATGTGAGGCCACGATGACGGGACAATCGCAAGCACACCCGACGGATGCCGACCTGATCGGCTTTGTGCTAACTGAGGCGCGTCTCATCGATGCGCATCGTTTCGAGGAATGGCTCGATCTGTTCTGCGACGACGGGCGCTACTGGATGCCGCTCGAATGGGGACAAACGGACAGGCGGCTGCACGCGTCCCTGATGGACGAGGACAAGCTGCTGCTGCGCGTGCGCGTGGAGCGGCTGAAGGGCAATCGCACGTTCTCGCAGAAGCCGAAAAGCCGCTGCCACCATGTCCTGCAGGTGCCGATGATCGACAGTCGCGACGATGGTGCCGGCACTTACGAACTTTACACGCCGTTCCACTATGTCGAAACACGGCTCGACGAGCAGACGCTGTATGCCGGCTGGGCGCGACACTCGCTCGTGCATGCGGATGGGCGGCTGCGGATCAAGTTGAAGCGTGTTGATCTGGTCAATCCAGAGGCGGCATTCGGCAACATCCAACTCTTTATGTGAGACAAACCTTGAGAGCGCCGCGCGATGCAGCATCGGTATGGGGAGCGTTCGAGGCCGCGGCAGCGCTGCATCCGACGCGTCCATTTCTGGCAATCCTTGAGGAAACGGCCCATGCCTATTGCATTATGGCTGGTGAGATCAGCTACGGCGATATGGCCGACGCGGCGCGGCACTTGACTGAGCGGTATCGGTCGCATGGCTATGGACCCGGGTTGCGGGTCGGCGTGCTGGTCGAAAACCGTCCGGCGTACTTCCGCCATTGGCTGGCACTGAACGCGCTCGGCTGTAGCGTCGTGCCCATCAATCCGGATCTGCGCTTGACGGAGATCAGCTATCTGGTCGGGCATTCGGAGATGGTGGCGGCTGTCGTGATCCCACAACGTCAGGACGACATGCGTGCCGCCGCCGCTGAAGCAGGCGTGTCCTTGCCGATCTTTGGTCCGGAAGATCACGTGAAGCCTGGACTGCGGCGTGGCGCTGCCGCCACGCCTCCGGATGCCGCTACCGAATGTGCGTTGCTCTACACGTCGGGCACCACGGGCCGGCCGAAGGGCTGCGTGCTGGATAACACCTACTTCCTCAACAGCGGCCGCTGGTATGCCGATGCCGGCGGATTGATGCCGCTGAGCGCGACGGGTGATCGCATGCTGACGCCGCTGCCGTTGTTTCATATGAACGCGATGGCGACGTCGACGATGGCGATGATCGTATCGGGAGGGTGCCTGATCGTGCTCGACAGGTTCCATCCGAAGACGTGGTGGGACAGCGTGCGGGCGTCGCGCGCAACGGTGCTGCATTATCTCGGGGTGATGCCGCCAATGCTGATGCAGGCGCCGCCAGGGCCCGACGACACGCGTCACAGCGTGCGGTTCGGCTTCGGGGCGGGCGTCGATCGGCGCCTGCATGCGCCGTTCGAGGCGCGGTTCGGCTTTCCACTGATCGAAGCGTGGGCCATGACGGAAACCGGCGGCGGTGTCGTCATTGCGGCGGCGAACGAGCCGCGTCACGTGGGCACCAATTGTTTCGGCACGCCCGGGTCTGAATGCGCCGTTCGCGTGGTGGGCGAGGATGGGAGCGAAACAGCACCCGGTGTGCCTGGCGAATTGCTGGTGCGCCGCGCGGGTGCCGATCCGCGCGCCGGCTTTTTTCGGCAATACCTGAAAGACCCGGACGCCACGCGCGAGGCCTGGGAGGGCGGATGGTTCCACACCGGCGACGTCGTCGCCCGCGACGCGGATGGCACGTTCCGTTTCGTCGATCGCCGCAAGAATGTGATCCGGCGCTCGGGCGAAAACATTTCGGCGATCGAGGTGGAGAGCGTTTTGCTGCAGCACGACGGCGTTTCGGCAGCGGCCGTCGCGGCCACGCCCGATGAGGTTCGCGGCGACGAGGTCTTCGCCTGTATCGTCGCACGGCACCTGCCGGCGGACGCGGCCGAAGGAGCGAAACTTGCGGAGGATATTGTAAAATTCTGTCTGTCTCGCCTCGCCTACTACAAGGCTCCTGGATATGTGGCGTTTGTCGACGCCTTGCCGTTGACGTCGACGCAGAAAATACAGCGCGGCGCCATGAAGGAGATGGTGGAGAAACTGCGGAGCGATCCTGGCACGATCGATACATGCGCCATGAAAAGGCGGGGCGCGTGAGCATGGCAGTGATCCATCCCCGGCGGCGCAAGAGCTATGAAGGTGTTGCTGTTGCAGTGCCGGTAACCGTGCCATACCAGCGCTTCTCCATCCATGCCGCGCAGTGGTGGATCGGCCGGGCGCTGGCGGATTTGGTCCGAGGCGCGGGGTTGCGTCCGCGCGATGTC
>JANYHP010000427.1 GCA_025359005.1 Hyphomicrobiaceae bacterium
CTGATCAACCACCCGCTCGACTGCCCGATCTGCGACCATGGCGGCGAGTGCGACCTGCAGGACCAGGCGATGGCTTACGGCTTCGACCGCAGCCGCTATCACGAGAACAAGCGCGCGGTGCCCGACAAGGAACTGGGTCCGCTGGTCAAGACGTCCATGAACCGCTGCATCCATTGCACGCGCTGCATCCGCTTTGCCACGGAAGTCGCGGGCGTCGAACAGCTCGGCGCCACGGGCCGCGGCGAGAGCATGGAAGTCACGACCTATGTCGAGGAAGCGCTGCAGACGGAGCTCGCCGGCAACCTGGTCGATCTCTGCCCGGTCGGCGCGCTGACGGCCAAACCCTACGCCTTCGAGGCGCGCTCGTGGGAGATGCGCAAGACCGAGTCGGTCGACGTGTTCGATGCGCTGGGCGCCAACATCCGCATCGACACGCGCGGTGGCCAGGTGATGCGCGTCCTGCCGCGCCTCAACGACGACGTGAACGAGGAATGGATCTCCGACAAGACGCGGCACGTTGCCGATGGCTTGCGCACGCAGCGGCTCGACCAGCCCTATATCCGCGTCAATGGCGCCTTGAAGCCGGCGAGCTGGGATGAAGCGCTGGCGCTCGTCGGTGCCCGGCTCAAAGCCGCCGACCCGAAGAAAATCGGTGCCATCGCCGGCGATCTGGCGAGCGCCGAGGACATGTTCGCGCTGAAGGATCTGTTCGCCCGCCTTGGTTCGCCCAATATCGATTGCCGCCAGGACGGTGCAAGGCTCGATCCAGCGCTGGGCCGCGCCGGCTATCTGTTCAATCCGACCATCGCCGGCATCGATCAGGCCGACGCAATTATGATCATCGGCTCCAACCCGCGCGTCGAGGCGCCCGTGCTCAACGCCCGCATCCGTCGGCGCTGGCGCCAGGGCGGCCTGCTGGTGGGTGTAATCGGCGAAAAGGCCGACCTCGGCTATCCATACAACTATCTTGGCGCCGGTCCGGATGCGCTGGCCCAGTTCGTCGCGCATGCTCCGGCGCAAAAAGAGCGGCCGATGTTCATCGTCGGGCCCGGTGCATACGCACGGCCTGATGGCGCGGCCGTGTTGGCCACGGCTGCTAAGGCGGCGCAGGCGTTAGGCTGCATCAAAGACGGCTGGAACGGTTTCTCGGTGCTCCACACCGCCGCGTCACGCGTGGCTGGTCTCGACCTCGGTCTCGTGCCCGGCACAGGCGGCAAGGACGCGGCGGCCATGGTCGCGGGCGGCATGGACGTGGTCTACCTGCTTGGCGCCGACGAGATCGATCTCTCGAAGCTGGCCGGCACGTTCGTCGTCTACCAGGGTAGCCACGGCGATGCCGGCGCCCACCGCGCCGACGTGGTCCTGCCGGGCTCGGCCTACACCGAGAAATCCGGCACCTACGTCAACATCGAAGGTCGCGCCCAAATGGGGACCAAAGCCGCCTACGCGCCCGGCGACGCGAAGGATGATTGGGCCATCCTGCGGGCGCTCTCGGCGCACTCCGGACAGCAGCTCCCGTATGACACGCTGCAAGCGCTCCGAGCGGCCATGTACGGTGTCGCCCCGCACCTCGCCCGCCTCGACAGCGTGGCGCCCGCTGATCCCGCGGGCCTCGCCAAGCTGGCAGTCGTTGGCGGCCAGATGAGCAGCCTCCCGTTCACAAATGCCATCCGCGACTTCCACCTCACCAACGCCATCGCCCGCGCCTCGACCGTGATGGGCGAGTTGGCGGCCCTGACCACGTCCATGGCCCCCCGCGCCGCCGCTGAATAGTGAACGTAGGTTGAGTGAGCCGCTCGTCTGCGGCCTGACCCAACATCGCAACCAAGAACCCGTGCGATTCCTGCCTGAAACAGCCAAGCCCACCCAACGACGATCGACTGGAATGAGGAAAGCTCGTGTTGTGACTCCCGAGCGTTGTGACTCTCACGTTTGATACCCTTTTTTCTCGTCATCCCGGCGTCGGCCGGGACCTACGACACGCTCGAGGTTCTCTCGACGTTTGCCGCGGGTGCCGGCCTCCGCCGGCATGATGATAAGGTGGGTATCGTCCGTTTGAGCCAGAACACTAGGTATCTACCTAGTCGAAAAGACGATTGAAATGCGGTATTCTGATCGACTGTGAGGCGCACACTGCGCCGCTTGAAATGCCCTCAACGGATGCTGCACGTGAAAGCCCACGTATGAACCTTTACCCGAAATCGCTCGATACCTGGTGGGACTGGGGCCTCTGGCTGGTGCTGACCGCCGGCCTCAGCTTGCTCCTGCTGGTGGTGTTGCTGGTCATCATCGCCTTCCTGCTGCTGATGGACCGGAAGGTGTGGGCAGCCGTGCAGATGCGGCGCGGCCCCAACGTGGTCGGCCCCTTCGGCCTGTTCCAATCGTTCGCCGACTTGCTCAAGTTCGCCTTCAAGGAGCCGCTGATCCCGGCCGGCGCCGACAAGGGCCTTTTCCTGCTGGCCCCCCTCGTCACCTCGGTGCTGGCGCTCGCCGCTTGGGCTGTCATTCCTGTCGGCAATGGCTTGGCCATCGCCAACGTTAACGTCGGCATCCTCTACCTGTTCGCGATCTCGTCACTGGGCGTCTACGGCATCATCATCGGCGGCTGGGCGTCGAACTCGAAGTATCCGTTCCTGTCGTCGCTGCGGTCGGCGGCGCAAATGGTGTCCTATGAAGTCTCCATCGGTTTCGTCATCATCACCGTGCTGCTCTGTGCCGGCTCGCTCAATCTCAACGACATCGTCAAGGCGCAGCAGATCGGCATCGGCACGCGGCTTGGCATGAAAGCGAGCCTGCTCGATTGGTACTGGCTGCCGCTGTTCCCGATGTTTGTGGTGTTCTTCATCTCGGCGCTGGCTGAAACCAACCGCCCGCCGTTCGATCTCGTCGAAGCCGAAAGCGAACTCGTCGCCGGCTTCATGGTCGAATACGGGTCCACGCCCTACCTGCTGTTCATGCTGGGCGAGTACGTGGCCATCGTGACGATGTGCGCCATGACGTCGATCCTGTTCCTCGGCGGCTGGCTGCCGCCGCTCGATATCGCGCCGCTCAATTGGATCCCTGGCCCGCTGTGGTTCCTCATCAAGATCACTTTCGTGTTCTTCATGTTCGCCATGGTCAAAGCTATGGTCCCCCGCTACCGCTACGACCAACTCATGCGCCTCGGCTGGAAAGTGTTCCTGCCGCTCTCCCTCGTCATGGTGGTTGTGGTGGCCGGCCTCCTCCAATACGGCCCACAGGTGCGGTGATGACGAAACCTGTAGGGTGCAATAGCGAAGCGTATTGCACCACGGCTGCGACACCTGAGATCGCCGCGGCGCAATACGCTGAAACGCTCTTGCGCCCTACGAACTGGAGTTTTTGATGAACATCACCACCGGCATCAAATCGCTGTTCCTGACGGAGTTCGTTTCGGCCTTCTTCTTGACGATGCGCTATTTCTTCGCGCCGAAGGCGACGTTGAACTATCCATTCGAGAAGGGCCCGCTATCGCCCCGCTTCCGTGGCGAACATGTGCTGCGTCGTTATCCCAACGGCGAGGAGCGCTGCATCGCCTGCAAGCTGTGCGAGGCGATCTGCCCGGCGCAGGCGATCACCATCGAGGCCGGCCCGCGACGCAACGACGGCACCCGCCGCACCACTCGCTACGACATCGACATGACCAAGTGCATCTACTGTGGCCTCTGCCAGGAAGCCTGCCCGGTTGATGCCATTGTCGAGGGGCCGAACTTCGAGTTCGCCACCGAGACGCGCGAGGAATTGTTCTATGACAAGGACCGCCTGCTGGCCAACGGCGATCGCTGGGAACGCGAGATTGCCGCCAACCTGCAGGCGGACGCGAAGTATCGGTAATTATGCGCGCGATGATCGACAGCGGTGCAACATGTACGGTGTGGTCCCCCTCCCCCTTGTGGGGAGGGGTTAGGGGTGGGGGGCTGCTTGGTGTAAATGCCGAGCGTTACTCACCCCCCACCCCAATCCTCCCCCACAAGGGGGTAGGGAGTTACAGCGGAATGCCGGGACACACCTGATGACCCTCACAGCAGCCTTTTTCTACCTGTTCGCCGTGCTGACGGTGTTCTCCGGCGTTATGGTCATCTCGGCCAAGAACCCGGTGCACGCCGTGCTGTACCTGATCCTCGCGTTCTTCAACGCGGCTGGGCTGTTCGTGCTGCTTGGCGCCGAATTCCTGGCGATGCTGCTGGTCGTCGTCTACGTCGGCGCGGTGGCCGTGCTGTTCCTGTTCGTCGTGATGATGCTGGATGTCGATTTCGCTGAACTGCGCGCCGGCTTCATGAAGAACGCCTCGCTCGGCGCCCTCGTCGGGCTCGTCGTGCTGGCCGAGATCGTGACGTTTGTGGCCGCCCAGGTGTGGAAGCCGGGTGTGCTCCCCGCCGGCATCGCGCGCGCCGCGCCCATTCCAACCGATGTTTCCAACACCATGGCGCTCGGCCAGGTGCTCTACACGAAATACGTCTACTTCTTCCAGGGCGCCGGCCTGATCCTACTTACCGCCATGATCGGCGCCATCGTGCTCACCTTGCGCCACAAGCCTGGCGTGCGCCGCCAGAACATCTCCGAGCAGAACGCGCGGACCAAAACAACCGCCATGGACGTGATCAAAGTCCCCAGCGGCGGCTACACCATCCCCGACAAAGCCGCCGCCAAGGCCGAGGGGGCGTGATGGGGGAACACGGAGATATCATCGGGGATACCTGCGCGCAGGCATTGCGTGCGCCTGCAACAAGGATCGCCACCAATGGGTATGATGGCACTGTTTTTCTGGCCGCTGCTGTTCGTGCTGCCGGTGGCGCTGTTCTGGCTGGCGTGGATGGGCATGTTCACGCTCGCCTCGCTCACCTGGCTGCGGATGACGTGGCGGCTGTGGATCTGGCCAATCGGAGTGATGTTCATCGCGTTTTTCGTGATCGGGCCGCTGTTTCACGGCGCCCATCACGTGATCGGAACGCTCGTCTCAATCGCGCTCTGGATCGTACTGCCCATCGCGCTCGGCATCTGGTACGCCGGTCGGCATCCGAAGCCGTAGGCGCCGTTGGACAAATGCAAATGAACGGATACGCGTCATGATCGGTCTCGGCCACTATCTCACCGTTGCGGCGATGCTGTTCACGCTCGGCATCTTCGGCATTTTCCTGAACCGCAAGAACGTGATCGTCATCCTGATGTCGATCGAGTTGATGCTGCTGGCGGTCAACATCAACTTCGTCGCGTTCTCTTCCTATCTCGGCGATCTCGCGGGGCAGGTGTTCGCGCTCTTTGTTTTGACCGTCGCGGCGGGTGAAGCCGCCATCGGCCTCGCCATCGTCGTCGTCTACTTCCGCAACCGCGGCTCCATCGCGGTGGAAGATATCAGTATGATGAAGGGGTAGCGCCCCCTCTCCCCGTCATTCACGGGGAGAGGGTTGGGGTGAGGGGCGGCCATTTGCTCTGATCCTCACGCCGCCCAAAGCAGTTTGAGATTGCAGCCGCCCCTCACCCAAACCCTCTCCCCATCGCGGAAGTGCGATGGGGAGCGGGGACTAAAGAGCCTCCAGTATGACCACCGCAGCCCTTCTCATCGTCTTCCTGCCTCTCGCGGGCGCGCTCATCGCCGGCTTCTTCGGCCGCGTGATCGGCGAGCGGCCGAGCGAGGCCGTCACCACGGCGTTCCTGTTGCTCGCGGCGGCGCTGTCGTGGTGGGTTTTCTGGCAAGTCGGCATCGGCCACGCGAGCTTCAAAGTGCCGGTGCTGCGCTGGATCACCTCGGGCGATCTCGATGTGGCGTGGACCTTGCGCGTCGACACGCTCACCGCCGTGATGCTGGTCGTTGTCACCACTGTGTCGAGCCTCGTCCACCTCTACTCCATCGGCTACATGGCCGAGGACGACAGCCGCCAGCGCTTCTTCAGCTATCTGTCGCTCTTCACCTTCGCCATGCTGATGCTGGTCACCGCCGATAACCTCTTGCAGATGTTTTTCGGCTGGGAAGGCGTCGGCCTCGCGTCGTATCTGCTGATCGGCTTCTGGTACAAG
>JANYHP010000451.1 GCA_025359005.1 Hyphomicrobiaceae bacterium
TCGTCAGCGCCTGATCCGCTGAAGAGAGACGCGCTATCGCGTGAGCCGGGACAAGGCGGCCGTAGCCGGATGCTTACCCTTGATCGCGCCATTCATTCCCAGCACCGTGCCAGTAACGTGAGCCGGCGACTTCAAACGATACGGGGAATCGGCGTGATCCGTGCGACGGCGATTGCCTCCACGATTGTGGATCCAAGTGTCGTTAAAACTGAGCGCGATAGTGCGGCGTGGCTTGGTCTTGTTCCCAAGCAGTATTCGACGGGCGGCAAAGAAAAGCTTGGCGGTATCTCCAAGCAAGGGGATCGCTATCTCGGGCGATTGCTCGTCGTCGGCGCAATGGCCGTGATCCAGCACGCCCGGCGACATCCCGAGAAGAACCCCTGGCTCATGAACCTGTTGGCCAAAAATCCGACGAAGTTGGAAATCTTCGGTTGCCAGTGATCAACTGGACGTGGCGGTCGTGACGATCGCTAAGGTCGCATCAGACGCGACCGGCGCTTTCAGCAACCTCTACGAGAGATTTCCGCACAAAGAAACCCGCATAGGTTGATTACCCGTGTAGGCTTTGGCATATCATGGACGCGATGTTCTCTTCAAATCGCTGACCTCATGAAATCATTGGTCGGAGCGGGGAGATTCGAACTCCCGACCCCTTGCTCCCGAAGCAAGTGCGCTACCAGGCTGCGCTACGCTCCGCCCGACCGATGTTTCCCCGCGATGGCGTCCTGCGTGCGCCGGAAAGCGCAGGACCGCAGGGCTGGTCGGGGGAAAAAACGGCACCGCGTGGGGCGCCGATGACGGTGCTTATAGCGACACCCCATCTGCCCCGCAAGGGGTTCGCCAAGTGGGTGTCAGTAGCTCACGATCTGTCCGGTTTAGGTAGCGCACGATCTGTCTGGTAATCCGCACACTTCGCAACAGAGGTGCTTGGGATGAGCCGGATTGAACGTGGGCAGGACCGAAGAATGCAGAGGTTCCGTGATGTTTTAAGTTCCTGGAAACGGGGTCGTTATTCTCAGTTGGAAGCGGCTGAGTTGCTTGGATGTTCCGAGCGGACGTTCCGCCGTTGGGTGTATCGGTTCGAAGAAGAGGGCGCGGCGGGGCTTGCTGACCGGCGGCTCGGCAAACCATCGCCGAAAGCGATCGGGGCTGGCGAGCGGGAGCGCGTGCTTGCGCTCTATCGCGCGTCATCAGGGCTGGACCGCGAAGCATTTCCACGATCACGGGGTGCGCCACCATGCCTTCTCGTGGGGGTATACGTGGACCAAAACGCAGCTTCACGCGGCCGGTCTTGTCGACAAGGCGCCGCGGCGTGGCGCACACTCGGATCATTCAGCTTGTTGGCGTGGAGCGGCAAAGGCGGGAGCCAGAGGCAATCGAGGTCGTCGTGGCAGGGCCAGCACTTGCGCGCGGGACGCCGGGAACAAGCAACAGGCATCGACCGCTTGCGGCATCGAACGCGCGTCAATTCGTCCGCACGGCACCACGCCAGACTTTTGCCAGTGCCGGGGATGATGCCGGGGGCGCTAGCGAGAAATTCAGATTAACCCAGCAGTTCTAATGATATCTGGCGGAGAGGGAGGGATTCGAACCCTCGATACCCTTGCAGGTATGCCGCATTTCGAGTGCGGTGCATTCAACCACTCTGCCACCTCTCCGGGCTCCGCGGGCGCTTCCGATGTGAGCAGACCCGCACCGAGAAAACAGCAAGGGATCAGACTTTGTGCATCGCAAAACGCCCCGGCACAGTCTGTGGTCGACCATGCCCGTAACGGTGGCGGTGCTTACAGCCATTCCACCCGGTGTGCAAGTCCAAGTAGACAGTCCAAGTCGATAGCCCAAGTCGACAGTCCAATTAGACAGTCCAAGTCGACGCCCTGTTTAAGTCGGCGCCCAATTGCCGTTAGACACATCGTTGGTAACGTCCGCAGCGCGGCCTGCAGGTGCGTGGCCGGCCGAAGGATCCCATTGACGGGCACAAGCGGACGACAGCCCGCAGCCCCTCGTCTTCGGCCGGCGGCGCTGATAAAGGTCCCAGCTCAAGAATCACAGTGCGGCGGGCCGGGCGAGCGAGTACCCATGATCGAGCAAGAGACGACTGCTGGAGCCGATCCCGCCCATGGCGAGCTGAGCTTCAGCTTCGGCCTGCACCGGCTGGGCTTGGCGACGCTCGGCTTCCCGAAGCTGGCATTCATCGTATTCGTCGCCCTGGCGGTTTTCGCAGGGTTCGGCATCGAGCGGCTGCGCGTCGATGACAGCCTGTCGGAACTGTTCCGCACCAATACCCCCGATTTTCATCGCTTTGAAGAGGTCGATAAGCGCTTTCCGTCGAACGAGTACGACGTGCTGGTTGTCATCGAGGGTAAAGACCTGCTGCAAAAGCCGCAAATCGAGGCGCTGCGGCGTGCCATGATCGACTTGCAGTTGGCCGATGGCGTCAATGGTGTGGTCTCGATGCTGTCGGCGCGTGGCAAGCCCGATCCGTCCGGCTATGTGCCGCCCATCCTGCCCGACGAGCTGCCCGACGGCGACGCCTACGACACGCTGATCAAGCAGTTGCGCGCAAACGAGATCGTCGCCGGCAAGTTTCTCTCGGCCGACGGCACGCTGGCCATGGCGGTGCTGGCACTCGACCGGGAGGTGATCGCCGAGCAGGGTGCGGGCGGTATCATCGGCAGCATCGGTCAGGCGTTGCGCAAGGAACTGGAGCCAGTAGGCCTCAAGGTTCAACTGACCGGCGCCCCGGTTATGCAGCTGGAAATCCGCAATGCAGTGGAGCGCGATCAGCTGACCTACAATGGCCTGGGGCTGCTGTTCGGCGCCGGCATCGCGTGGCTGTTCTTCCGCTCGGCGCGGCTGATGCTGCTGGCAGCGTTGCCGCCGGTGTTGGCGGTATTGCTGTCGCTTGGGCTGCTTGGCTGGTCTGGGTTCAAGCTCAACCTGTTTCTCAACGTGATGACGCCATTGGTCATGGTGATGGGCTTTGCCGACAGCATGCAGATGACCTACGCGATCCGCGACCTGATGCGCGCCGGCGACAGCAAGCGCGCGGCGATCGCCTTCGCCGTGCGCGTGGTGGGGCCAGCGTGCGTGATCGCGCATGCGACCGCGCTCGTTTCGTTCGTGGCGCTGATGTTTTCTGACTCGGGGCTTATCCAGACGTTCGGCAAGGCCGGGTCGCTCGCCACGTGCGTGTCCTATCTGGCGGTGATCGGGGCCATGCCCATGCTCGGCATGGCACTGGTGCGTGAGCACGACAGCCAAGCCATGACGCAGACGTCCAGCGACACGGCCATGCAAGCGCTGGCGCGCTTCGTCGGCGCCATCGTCGACTGGGTGGTGGCGCGCGCGGCGCTGATTTCGATTGTCGGCGTGGTGCTCGGTATCGCGTTTGGGGTGGCGCATCTGTCGCTGGTGCCGCGCTATCGGCTGGCCGATCAGGTGCCCGACCGCGAGCAGGCGTTGGCCGCCACGGGCCGCCTCGACAAGAAGCTGACCGGCGCCAACCCCGTGCACGTGATGATCCAGTGGAAGGGCGAGCGCGGGCTGTTCGATCCGGAAACGCTGGGCGTGATCGCCGACGCACACACAACGATCGAGAAGGCGGCCGGGCTCGGCAACGTCTGGTCACTCGACAGCCTCAGGCGCTGGCTGATGGAAGCGGGTGACGACCGCGTCGAGACGGTGAAGAAATACGTGGGCCTATTGCCGACGCATCTGGTGCGCCGCTTCATCGCAGCGGACGAGAAATCCGTGCTGGTCACCGGTCGCCTACCCGACGTGGATGCAAGTGAGATCCTGCCCGTGGTCGACAAGCTCGACGCAGCGCTGGAGCCCTTGCGCAAGGCGCATCCCGCCTACGACATTTCGGTCACGGGTTTGCCGGCCATCGCCGCCCGCAACAGCGCGCGGCTGATTACCCAGCTGGACGGTGCGTTGTGGGTCGCGATGGGCCTGGTGGCGGTGCTGCTGGGGCTGGTCTTCCGCTCGCCGTTCGTCTCCGTCATCAGCCTGTTGCCGTCGCTGTTCCCGATCGTGGCGACGGGCGCGGTGTTGAAGGTGATGGGCGAGGGGCTGGAGTTTTCCAGCGTCATTGCGCTGGTTGTTGTCTTCGGTTTGGGCGTGGATGCGCTGATCCATTTTCTCAACCGCCTGCATCGTGAACAACGCACTGGCGAGCCACCCGAGCACGCCATCCGTCGCGCTCGCGTGCTGGTCGGTCCGGCAATCATTTTGACGACGATCGTGCTGGCATTCGGGCTCGGCGTGACGATGTTCTCAGGGCTGCCATCGCTGCGTCTGTTTGGCCGCGTCTGCGCCATCACGCTGCTGGCGTCGCTGATCGGCGACCTGATCTTTCTTCCAGCCACTGTGGCTTTTGCCAGGCGCTTCTGGCCGGTGCCGGCGCGCATGTGATGCACGCAGGGCGCTGGTGGGAGGGGATCGTCAGGCCCGCACGCGGCGCGGTGCTTCGGCCTTGGGTGACGGCGCGATCGCATCGCTCTGTGCGCAAGTCTCCTGGCAGGCGAGCAACGCGGCGCGCAACCCATCGATGGCAGGGCTGGGACGACGGTTCTTGTGCTCGATGACGGCGAGCTTGCGCCGCACGGGTGGGTCGAGCGGCAAGGCCAGCAGGCCCTCCATCGGCTGCCGCGCCATCACACCCGGAACGATGGTCACGCCCAGTCCGGCGGCGACGGCGGCGCGGCAGGCTTCCAGGTTGCGGACCTCGAAGAAGCTGTGTGGCGTATGCCCTCGTTTGCGGAACCAGTCTTGCGCCAGCCGCGTCTGCACATCCGTCATACCCTGCACAACGAACGGCATTTTCGACATCAACTCTGCCGTTGCCACGGTCGGTGTCGGCGAGAATTGACCGTCCGGCACGAGCGCCACGACTGTATCCTCATGGAAGACGCGAACGACGAGGTTGTTCTCCTCGATCGGCAGCGACACGATTGCCAAATCGAGCGCGTTGTTGCGCACTTCATCCGCCAGCGAGGTGGTCGGCGACAGGTTCATCGCCAACCCGATATCGGGATTGTCCCGCTTGAACCGCCGGATCGCCTCGCGCGCCACGTAGGTCAGGATCGTCATCGACATGCCGACGCGCACCAACTGGCCCGACGAGTCCTTGAGACGGCGCATGGCAGCCAGCGCTTCGTCATGCTCGTTGAGAATGCGCGTCGCGTGCACCATCAGTTGCCGCCCCGCGCTGGTCGGGAACGGCCTCTTGCCAAGGCGGTCGAGCAATTGCACGCCGCAGCGCGTTTCCAATTCGCGGATCTGCAGGCTGACGGCGGGCTGCGACAGGTTGAGCCGACGGGCCGCGGCCGTGAAGCTGCCAAGGTCCACCACTTCGAGGAACGTGCGGAGCTGATCGGGATTGAGGGCGCGCATAAAATTCGCCTTTGCGAAAAATACTTCAGTAACTTCACTGGATTTCGGCAAGATGCAATGCAAATTCGGCGAAAATTGCGGCAGCGATGCGCAGACAAAGGCAGGCGGCCGAAAATTGCCGCCTGCAGAACACGCACGCCCCAAAAACAAGGTCGCGAACAGTCAGGTCTTCAATAAATCGGGAACCGGTTGCAGAGCGCGATTGCACGCTCGCGCACGGCATGCTCGATCTGCGCGTCGCCTGCATCTCCATTCTTCGCCAGACCATCGAGCACATCGACGATCATCCGGCCCACTTCGCGGAACTCGGCCGGTCCGAACCCGCGCGTGGTGCCCGCCGGCGTGCCAAGACGGATGCCGGAGGTGACGAACGGTTTGGCTGGATCGAAGGGAACTCCGTTCTTGTTGCAGGTGATGTTGGCGCGGCCGAGCGCGATCTCGCTGGCCTTGCCGGTCAAAGTCTTGGGCCGAAGATCAACCAGAAGCAGATGATTGTCTGTTCCGCCGGTGACAATGTCGAAGCCGCCAGCCTTGATCGTCTCGGCCAGCACCTGGGCATTCTCGACCACCGCCTTGGCGTAAGCCTTGAAGTCGGGCTGCAATGCTTCCTTGAAGGCCACAGCCTTGGCGGCGATCACGTGCATCAGCGGTCCGCCCTGCAGGCCAGGAAAAACTGCGGAATTCATTTTCTTTGCGATGGCTTCGTCGTTGGTGAGGATGAGCCCGCCGCGCGGCCCCCTCAGCGACTTGTGCGTGGTCGAGGTGACGACGTGCGCATGGGGCAGCGGCGAGGGATGGGCGCCGCCCGCAACCAAGCCTGCGATGTGGGCCATATCGACCATCAGATAGGCGCCGATTTCGTCGGCAATCTCGCGGAACCGCTGCCAGTCCCAGATGCGGGAATAGGCGGTGCCGCCGGCAATGATCAGCTTCGGCTTTTCCTTGCGAGCGATGGCGGCCACTTCCTCCATGTCGATGCGCTGCGTATCCGGCCGGACGCCGTAAGGCACCACGTGGAACCACTTGCCGCTCATATTGACCGGCGAGCCGTGCGTCAGATGCCCGCCCGAATTCAGATCCAGCCCCATGAACGTGTCGCCGGGATTGAGCAGCGCCAGGAACACCGCCTGGTTCATCTGGCTGCCCGAGTTCGGCTGCACATTGGCAAATTTGCAGGAAAACAGCTGCTTGGCCCGCTCGATGGCCAGCGTCTCGGCCTGGTCGACGTATTGGCAGCCACCGTAATAGCGCTTGCCCGGGTAGCCCTCGGCGTACTTGTTGGTCATCACCGAGCCGACGGCTTCGAGCACGGCGCGCGACACAATGTTTTCCGACGCGATCAACTCGATCTCATGGCGCTGGCGGCCAAGCTCCCGCTCGATGGTGCCATAAAGCTCGGGGTCGGCCACCGCCAGCGGCGCCGAAAAGAACGTCTTTGCAGCTGACGCCGCTTTAAGTGTCATCGACATGATGCGCCCCGTGCGAGGGTGAACTCGTTTGCGCGCGGGGTAGCATGGCGGTCAAGGTGGAGCAAGGATCGGCGCCGCGGCAAGGCAGCCGGCGCTGCGTCGCCGTCAGGATCGCTTTTCCCAAAAGTTGCGGGCTCGGACACGCGCAACATGCTGCTTCATCGCGGATGATCGACGTCGGAGGTGTTGACAGCGACACGCGACGATGGCAGCCGTCGCGGGGTATCGGCGTGGTATTTTGATTTGCTGCAGCGTTGGCTCGGCGCGGTGTCTGTTGGTTGCTTCAGTTCGACGAACGAGGCTGCGACGCAACCGGAGATGCACGTCTTTGTCCCGACTTTCACGATCACGCGCGATGCCCAAGGGCATGTTTCAATTCCTGCGCCCATCCGAGGCGCACGCCTTCGGCAGCGGGGCGAACGGCGCGACGCCACGCAGCCTGCTTGGGCGCTCGATGCAGGGTGCCGGCGCCATGCGGCGGCAGTCGATGGGGCTGTCGCTGGCCCGTCGCGTCTTCCGGATGAGCGGACGCGGCGCTCTGTCCCGCGCGCTGGTGGACACGCAAGAGCTGATCGCCAGGGCGACGGGTGCGTCGACGTTTCTCAAGGCTTTTGCGCCCTCGCTGGCCGAAACGCCCAGGTCACGGTCGACTGCCTTGCTCGCCAGCGTCAAGGCCGGTCGTCAGCGTGGGGCGGGCGCCGCCGGTCCGTGTCGCGCAAGAAAGCCAAAGAGTTGCGCGCGCGGGCCGCACTGAGATGCGCTTCTGCATGT
>JANYHP010000453.1 GCA_025359005.1 Hyphomicrobiaceae bacterium
AAAGTCGGTCCGATAGCTGAGCCCGGGCTTGTCGTGGTTGAGTTGCTTATCCAGTGCAGTCCGGATAACCGCCGGTACGTCGACGACGATCCACTGCGCGTTGTGCGGGAACGCCTCGCGCCTGGTGTACTCGACGTAGGCACCCCCGTAGCGTCCGCCAAATTCGACCAGCACCGAGCCGGGCCAGAGCACCCGCGAGAGCCAATAAAGGCTGGCATAAAACGACGGCTGCACCCATTCACTGAAGAATGCCTTGTCGTTGTCCCAGCCGATGTCCCAGCTTTTCGGCGCCGCGGCTGCGGCCTCGGCGTGGCTGCGATAAACGCCAAAATAGCTTTTGACGAAATGCGGATGACGCCAGACGCTGTTCTTGTAGGCGGCCCGCACGCCCGGCACGCGCCCGGCAAGCGCGCCGACGGGGCTCTGGGTGAGCAGCATCTTCAAGGCTCTGGCTGGCATCGCTCCCGCTCGCACGCACGGCGCGGTGGGGACGCGGCGCAGTCGTCGTCGACGTTGGCGATCCGCCGCCTCAGAGGAAGCCGATCGAAATCCACGGCACGGCCGCCACCACCAGCAACCCCACCATCAGCGCCGCAAGATAGGGCCAAATGGGCTTCACGCCCTCTGCCGGATCGACGCGCCCGATGGCGCAAGCGGCGTAGTAGCCTACGCCGAAAGGCGGCGCGAACAGCCCGATCCCCATCGCGAGGATGACAACCATCGCGTAGTGAACCTCATGGATGCCAAGTTGACGGGCGATTGGAAACAGCAGCGGGCCGAACAGCACAATCGCAGGTATACCCTCAAGCACGCTGCCAAGAATGACGAAGGCCACGATCGAGACAACCATGAAGCCGGCGGCGCCGCCGGGTAGGCTGCTCATGGCGGCCGCGAGTTCGCGGCTGAAGCCGGACTGCGTGAGAGCCCAGGCCATGCCGGTCGCGGTGCCGATGATGATGAGAATAGCGCCCGACAGCGCGGCGGTGTCGAGAAGTGCTTTCCAAAGCTGGTTCCACCGGACCTCGGCGCGAAACAAGACCGAAGCGATGACGCCATACAGCAGCGCGTAGGCGACGCCGATCGTGGAGACTTCGGTGGCTGTTGCCACCCCGCGCACCACAGCGGCGCGAATGATGAAGGGCAGTGCCAGCCCGGGCAGCGCGATCAACAGGGCCATCGCCACCTGCCGGCCGGTTGCGCGCCGGATACCGCTCATGTCCTCGTCGCGGGCACGCCACCAGACGATGGCACACAGGGCGGCTGCGAGCACGACGCCCGGCAGCAGGCCGCCCGTGAACAGCGCGGCGATGGAAACGTTGGCGACCGAACCGATCGTGATGAGCACGAGGCTCGGCGGGATCGTTTCGCTCATGGCGCCAGAGGACGACAGCAGGGCGACGAGATCGCCGCCCTTGGCACCGCGCTTTTTTCATTTCGGGGAACAGCACGGGCGCGACGGCGGCCATGTCGGCGGCCTTGGAGCCCGAAATGCCCGACACCAGATACATCGCGCCCAGCAGCACGTATTTGAGACCACCGCGGAAGTGGCCAATCAGGCTTGCCAGAAAATCCACCATGGCACGCGCCATGCCGGTTATCTCGATAAGCAGCCCGAGAAAGACAAACAGCGGCACCGACAACAGAATGATGTGGCTCATCCCCTCGTCCATGCGCGAGACGACGACGGTCAGGGGCGTGCGCGTCGTCAGCGCCAGGAATGCGAATGTGCCAATGCCGAACGCGAATACAATCGGCACGCCGGCCAGCACCGCGCCACCGACGAGGAGCACGAAGAAGACGATCAGCTTGTAATTGCCCATCGCCATGAGCAGTGGCTTGGCAAACCACAAGGCGAGCCCGACCGCAGCCACAAGCGCAAAAGCCAGTGCCATATCGCGCAGGGTATGCCGCACGCCCATCCGCAAGAGCCCGAGCACAAGCATCAGCCCGAGCCCGACGGGGAGCGCCGCCGCCCGCCAGATATTCTTGATTTCCAGCGCAGGCGTAACGATCAGCAATTCATCGTGCGCGTATTCGATGGCTGGATAAAAAACCAATCCCAGAAACGTGACGCCAGCGGCCAGCGCCAAGGCCTCCAAGACAGCCCGCACCCTTGGCTCCGCGCCCGCAACCAGCGCCGACATGCGCATGTGTTCGGAGCGCTCGTAGGCGAGTACGGCCCCGAGCATCGCCAGCCATAAAAACAGTATGGAAGCCAGTTCATCGGTCCAGGTGAAGGGCTTCTGATACCAATAACGGGAAACGACACCTGCAAACAGGATTGCCATCTCGATGACGACGAGCCACCCGGCCGCCCATTCGACGACGCGCGCGATGCCTCGCTCGATACCT
>JANYHP010000499.1 GCA_025359005.1 Hyphomicrobiaceae bacterium
CAGACGCATCGGCAAGTTCCAGGAAGCTGACGGCGGCACGCTGTTCCTCGACGAAGTCGGCGAATTGCCCCTCGACGTGCAGGTCAAATTGCTGCGCGCACTGCAGGAAGGCGAGATCGATCCCGTCGGCGCCAAGAAGCCCGTCAAGGTCAACTTCCGCCTCATCTCGGCGACCAACCGCGACATGATCCAGCAGGTCCGCGACGGCAAGTTCCGCGAGGATCTCTATTATCGGCTCAACGTGTTCCCCATCTGGGTGCCGCCGTTGCGCGAGCGGCTCGGCGACGTGCCGGAATTGGCGCGCCATTTCCTTGCCCGCTTCGCGGCAGAAGAAGGCAAGCGCATCAACGCCATTTCGGACGAGGCGATGCGCCTGCTGTGCGCCTACAGCTGGCCGGGCAACGTGCGTCAACTTGAAAACACCGTGTTCCGCGCCGTCGTGCTCTCCGATGCGCCCGAGCTGACCGTCGATGAGTTTCCCCAGATCGCCACCCACGTCGAAGGCTTCAAGGCCGCAATTCCGGCCGCGCCCGCTGGTGTCGCCAAGGCGCCGATGCACGCAGGTCCCGCCATGCTCGGGGCCGACCACTTGACACCGCAGACGATGGCAATTCCGGGCGCTGGCCCGAAAAGTGCCCTTGGCATCCCCGCTGTCGATGACGCCGGCGACATCCGCTCGTTGGAAGCCGTTGAAGCGGACATGATCCGTCTGGCTCTCGGCCGTTATCGCGGCCACATGACGGAGGTGGCCAAGCGCCTCAACATCGGCCGCTCCACGCTTTATCGCAAAATGCGGGATTACGGCCTCGAAGAGCGGGCGGTCGAGCCGGTCTGAGAGCGGTTGCTTCAGTGAACGGTACGCGTGTTTGCCCGTGCCGATTGCAGGGCTTGCCTGCAACCGGCGCGGCGCGCGGCGGGGCGGTCACAGGCGGCCAACAAAAGCCACAGATCGCGCGCAACGCGACCGACTGGGCGTGAGTTCCAGCTTGGCAAGACTGGTGCACGCGATTACGGTCTGCCGGCTCGCGTGAGGCGTTGGAGTATTGTCATGTTGCGCTTTCGTCATTTGCCGTTTGTGCTGTTAGTGCCGTTCGGCGTGGCAACGCTATCCGACGTCAGGCCTTCGCGAGCGGGCGACGCGCCTGCGGTTGTCGCTGCGGGTCCTATTGAAGTGCCGCGCCTTGACGGCATCGTGGGGGCACCGAGCCCGGATCTTATGCCGCCACCGATCGTGGCGGCGCCCAGCCCGGCTGCGGCCGTTGAAACGGCGAAGCCGGACGTTGTGGCCGCGCCGCCTGTCGCGCCGGCGTTCGCCCTGCAGGCGGAATTGGCCGAGCGCATCGGGCGAGAGAAATCCGCGGCCGTGGCCAAAGATGACCGCGAGGCCGCGCTCAAGTTCTATGAGGCGCGCCAAGGTGCGCCGGTGTGGCTGACGGAAGCGGGTTTCACGGCCAAGGCCGACGCGCTGCTCGCCGAGATCGCCAAGGCCGGGGACTATGGCTTGGTGGCTGATGCCTTCAAACTGCCCGCCGCCCCCGCCGCTGGGGCCTCGCGGGCCGACTTGGCCGATGCTGAAGCTGGGCTGACGCTGGCCGCTCTGAAATATGCGCGCCACGCCCGCGGCGGCCGCGTCGATCCGGGCGCGCTCAGCCGCTTCATCGACCGCAAGGCGCAGCTACTGCCGGCGGCTCAGGTTCTTGAAACACTGGCGACAGCCGCGGCCCCGGATGCGGCGTTGCGCGGCTTCCACCCGAAAAATCCGCAATTCGAGAAGCTGCGGCAGAAATATCTGGTAGCCAAGGCGGGCGGCACGGTCCTCGAAACGCCGGCCCCTGTTGTCGTCGCCGAGCCGGCCAAGGGCAAGAAAGCCGTGGCAAGTGCTGCGCCGAAAGCGCGGGCCCCCGCGCAGACCGAGCGCAAGATCCTCGCCAATATGGAAATGTGGCGCTGGATGCCCGATCTGGGCAATTACTATATTCAGCCCAATATTCCTGAGTTCCTCGTGCGCGTCGTCAAAGACGGCAAGGTGATCCATACCGAGCGCATCGTGACCGGCAAACCGGAGACGATGACACCGATCTTCTCCGACGAGATGCGGCTGGTGGTGTTCAAGCCGTTCTGGAATGTTCCGGAGAGCATCAAGTTCAAGGAACTGCAGCCGCAATTGCTGCGCTCCGGCGATTCATTGGCGCGGGCGGGACTCAAAGCCGAGATCAACGGGCGCGTCGTCGACCCGAGGTCGGTCGACTGGATCGACGTGGACATGCGGCAGGTGCACATCTTCCAGCCGCCGGGCGAAGGCAATGCACTCGGCCGCGTGAAGTTCCGCTTCCCCAACAAGCACGATGTCTACCTGCACGACACGCCGTCAAAGGGCCTTTTTGCCAATGCCTCCCGCGCTTACAGCCACGGTTGCGTGCGGGTGCGCGATCCGTTGAAGCTCGCCGAAGTTCTGCTTGGCAACGATCGCAATATGTCGCGTGACGAGATCGACCGGCTCGCCAACAAGGGGCCTGAGAACAACGAATTGAAACTTGCCGCGCCGGTTCCGATCCATCTCACCTATTTCACCGCCTGGGTCGACGACGACGGCAAGCTGCAAACCGCCGCCGACATCTATGGTCACGAAAACAGAGTGCACATGGGCCTTGAAGGCAAGGCGCATTTGATTGCCCAGAACCGGGAAGAGAAGTTCAGCCCGCCGTCGCAGGACGAACGCCGCCGGTTCGCCGAGGCGCGCCGCCAGAAGCAAGAACAGGCCAACCCGGTCGAGAACTTCATGAAAAGTATCTTCAATTTCTGATGACGTTTGCGATGGGGATGGGCTGCGCCGACCGTTCTGAGCGGCGAGGCCGGTCGATGACGCTCGGTTTTTTCGCTTTGTTCACTGGCGGATTGGTGCGTCGACAATGGTCGGCTCCGGTGATGGGTTTCGTCGCTTCGCGTGCGCTGCTCGGGTTGTGTTTGGCGCTTTGCGCGATTGCTGTATCGGGCGTGCCGGCGGATGCTCAGTCCAAGGCGCGCGAGAGTGCTGCACGTGATGCGGCGCGCGATCAAAAGGCGCGGCGGTCTCGGCTGACGACCGCAAAAAGTTGGGGCTATCAGCTCCGTATCCGCGATCTTGCGCCATTGGCGGCCTCCGACCCGGACGTGGCTGTCATCGACCATGGCTTGGCGGCTCGTCGTGACGGCAAGCTGCTGTTCGACGCCACCGAGATCGTGCGCCTCAAGACACGCGCGGACGGGCGACGGCGGGTCGTGCTGGCTTACCTCTCCATTGGCGAAGCGGAACAATATCGTTTCTATTGGCAGGAAGCATGGTGTCACCGCACGACCGCGCCGGCCTGGGTTGGCGCCGTTAATCCCAATTGGCCCGGCAACTATCCGGTGCGGTTCTGGGATGCAGGTTGGCAGCGGCTGATCCTCGACGGGCCCGAGAGCTATCTGGCGCGCATCCAGGCGCAGGGTTTTGACGGCATCTACCTCGATCGCGCCGACGTCTGGAGCGAGTGGCGCCGCGAGCGGCCGGGCGCCGAGCGCGACATGATCGACTTTCTGGCGGCCATTGCAAAGGCCGCCCGCGCCCGCGACCCGGCATTCCTGATCGTCATGCAGAATGCGGAGGAACTGCTGGCGCATACTTCGGTGCGGCGCCTGCTCGACGGCGTAGCCAAGGAGGATCTGCTCTATGGCATCAATTTCACCGAGGCGCCCAATGACGCCGAAACGATCGCCAGCGCCACAGCGCTACTGCGCCGGGCCGGCCGCGAAGGGTTGGGCGTGTTCGCGGTCGAGTATCTGGTGGCGCCCGCGCTGATTGCGGCGGCCCGCGCCCGGCTAGACAAACTCGGGTTCGTGCCGACGTTTGCGCCGCGCCTGCTGGATGCGCCGAGCCGCACCGGCCTCGAGCCGATGGCGGCGGCGGCCGCCGGATCGCCCGCAGCAACGCCACCACAGGTAGCGGCACCAAGGCCCTCGGCGACACCCTCTGGCTCCTGGGCCGAGGGGGGGCCGACCTGCCTGCTCGATTGAGCGCAAAACGTCCGCCGTGCCCCGGCTTAAACGCGCCTACAGACCCCAGGTCCTGGCGGCGAAGCCCGGGTAGGTGGCCGCCACGAGGCGGGCGATGTCGGTGCGCAGAAGGGTGAGCGTCTCCGCATCCGGCAGGGGCGTCGTCGGCACGTCGGCCGGCGTGTCGTAGGCAAAGCCGGTCGCCGCCCGCACCGCGGCGGCCGTGACGCCGGGGTGCAGGCTTTGCAGGTGGAAGCGCGCGGCCCCCCTGTCGAAGGCGAATACGCAGCGCGACGTGACCAGCGCGTGCGGCCCGCCTGGGCGGTAGATCTCGGGCGCGCTGGTGCCGGGAGCCGAGACGAAATCGACTTTTTCCACCAGCGTGCGCGGCGTGTGCTCCTCGCGAAACAAGATGACGCGTGGCACAACGAAGTAAAGATAGGCCGAGCCGAACGACCCGGGAAAACGCTGGTCGCTTTTCGGGTAGGCGCCAATGTCGCCGGTGCCGACAAGGTTGATGTTGGCCGCGCCGTCGATCTGGCCACCGGACAGAAAGAACGCATCGATACGACCCTGGCCGGCGCAATCGAACAACTCGCGCCCGCCATCGGTGAATGGATTTTCGTCGCGGCTCCCTAGAACAGAGACGCGCATGCGCCCGCCGGATTTGGCCTGTGCCAAAAGGGCAGCTGACCCCGGAATGGGCGATTGAGCGCCGACGGCCACGTGATCCAGTCCCGCCAGCATGGGCGCGATCGCGGCAATCATGATTTCGGCGGGGGCGAGGGACGTGGGCATAACAGGGCTCATACTTTCGGAGATCGGCGCGGACCCTCTCGCCCTCGCGGGTGCACGAGTGCCTGCCGCGGCCCTCGTGCTCCCGCGCCAGGGGCTCGCCCCTGGACCCACGTGGAAGGGTGCGGGACGTGTCGGTTCAGGCAGAGACCGGGACTTTTTCGAGGTGGTGATCAAGCCAGCGTGCGAAGCCGTCATCAGACCGCGCGGCGGAGGCGTATGCGGCGAGGGCCGCCTGATCGGGCGCGTAGCAGTCAACCAGGCCGATGGGCGCCGATCCGCCGGAGGCAACTGCCAGCGCAGTCACGTAGAGCGCGGGGATCGTGCCGGCTGCGAGGGCGGGATCGTGCAGCAGGTTGCCGTCCACAATTTCTTCCACCGTGACAAAGGTGCTACGCGAGGCATGCGCCATCAACATCAGTTCGCGCCGGATGCCGATCCAGACGTTGCCGTGCCGGTCGGCCTTGGCGGCATGGAACAGCGCTACATCGGGCCTGATGGCCGGCAGGATCACGATCGGGTCGCGGCGGCCATCCTCGGCCAGCGGATTGTCGATGACTTTCCAGTCCGGCCGCACGCGCAGCAGGTCCGACCCGATGAGCCCGCGCAAGGGCATGAACGGCACGCCCTTCTCGGCGGCCTGGAGGCCGGCGTGGATGGCCGGGCAGGTGGCATCCCACATTTCGATTTCGCCGGTCTTGAGGGCTGCGGTGAAGCGCGGCGCGAGCCCATGTTCACCCAGGGTGACGGCGGCGCTTTCGATGCGCGCGACACAGCCGGCGCCGATCAGTTGGTCGGCTTGGAACCCGAGCACGGGCGCGCCGACCAGATGCAGATCGCGGACGTGCGCGCGCATCAGTTCGGCGACGACGGCCATCGCGCAGCCGGAATAGTCCGGCGGCAGCACCACCTTGGCACCAGCCTTGATGCGCTGGGCCAGACTGGCAACGGTGAGCAGGGGGGGCGCGGACGCGAGCATTGAGGCCTCATGAAGCGCGTGCGATTAAGCGGGCAGTTATGATAAACCTACGGTGTCGGCTGCCCGGAGTGCAAGGGCGGACATGGCAGATCCGGACTGCAACTGATGTGTGCCTCGATTTAAG
>JANYHP010000508.1 GCA_025359005.1 Hyphomicrobiaceae bacterium
TGCTGAGCGGCGCGATCTGCTTTCCGAGGCGTTGCGCAGCCCCGACGTGATCGACGGGGTCATGCAAGGTGAGACGGTGCGGCTCGTGATCGCCGAGGGTAAGCCGGCGCCAATTGCAGTGAACTTCGCCGCCAAGGCCCAGATCAGCGTTTCCCCTGTGCTGCCAAGGTTCGAAGACGCGTTCGTTGCCATGCTCGGCGGCCAGCCCAAGAGAACGTTGAGCGTCACAACAGGCTCTGTACGAACGGCGATCGATGGCGCGCCACCTGTCGAGGCGCGGAGCCTGACGCGCCGGTTCGGCGATTTCGCGGCGGCCGACAGCATTACCTTCGAAATCAAGCGGGGCGAGATCTTCGGCCTGCTCGGACCCAATGGGGCAGGCAAGTCGACCACATTCAAAATGATGTGCGGGTTGTTGCGACCGACATCCGGCACGGCGCTGGTCGATGGCCTGGACCTCTACACGGCATCCGCCGCGGCGCGCGGGCGGCTTGGCTATATGGCGCAAAAATTCTCGCTCTACGGTGACCTTTCGGTGCGCCAGAACCTCGAATTCTTCGCAGGGGCCTATGGTCTGAGTGGGGTGAGGAAACGGGAGGCCGTCGGTCGGGTGATCGATGCCTCTGATCTGTGGCCGTACATCAACACCAACGCCGGGGGGCTGCCCCTCGGCTTCAAGCAGAGATTGGCGCTCGCAGCCGCTATCATGCACGAGCCGGCCGTGCTGTTTCTCGACGAGCCGACCTCGGGCGTCGATCCGCTGACGCGGCGCGAGTTCTGGAGTTTCATCAATGCCATGGTCGGGCGCGGCGTGACCGTCATGGTGACGACGCATTTCATGGACGAGGCGGAATACTGCGACAGGGTGGCGCTGATCAACCGCGGCAGATGCATCGCCATCGATACGCCTGAGGCGCTGCAAGCCTCCGTCAAATCTGAGCAAATGCCCAACCCCACGCTCGAAGATGCCTTCATCGGCCTCGTCGAAGCGCAGAACAATGCCGCGGCGAAGGCGGCTGCATGAGTGCCAGCACCGACACACGCGCTCGACTGCGCCGCATACGTGCACTGATCCGCAAGGAGACGCTGCAGGTCATGCGTGACCCATCGAGCTTCGTGGTGGCGTTCATACTTCCCGCGCTGTTGCTGTTTCTGTTCGGATTTGGAATTTCGTTCGACGCGACCCGCCTCAAGATCGGGCTCGTCATCGAGGAGCAAACGCCCGATACCGACGACTTTCTTGCGGCATTGGTTAGCACACCGTACTTCGACGTGCAGCGCGCGACCGATCGGCGCGGGTTTGTCGATGCGCTGTCGGCCGGACGGATCAACGGAATCCTCTTGTTGTCCGGCGATTTCTCAGAGCGGTTGGCACGCGGCGATACCGCTGGCATCCAGATCATAACGGACGGCAGTGATCCGAACACGGCAGGCCTTGCTGCCGGTTACGTGCAAGGCGCCTGGCAAGGCTGGCAGGGACAACGCGCGATCGGCAAGCGGACAGCGGTGCCAGGTCAGGTCACGATTGACGCGCGCTTCTGGTTCAATCCGGAATTGGAGAGCCGGCGCTTTCTGGTGCCGGGATCGATCTCGTTGATCATGATGATGATCGGTTCGCTGCTGACCGCGCTGGTGGTGTCGCGAGAATGGGAGCGTGGAACCATGGAAGCTCTGCTTGCGACACCGGTCGGGACCCTCGAGTTCATCGTCGGGAAGCTGGTCCCGAACTTCGTTTTGGGGTTATGTGCGATGGCCGTGTGTGTGCTGGCCTCAGTCTTCGTGTTCCACATTCCCCTGCGCGGCTCGCTGTTGACGCTGATCGCCTTCACGGCCGTTTTTCTTTTCGTTGCGCTCGGCATCGGACTGCTGATCTCGACAGTCGCGCGGACGCAATTCCTAGCGAGCCAACTGGCCATGTTGGTCGCGTTCCTGCCGGGACTCTATCTTTCAGGCTTCCTGTTCGAGGTCGCGAGCATGCCAGCCGCATTGCGCGCAGTCGCCGTCATCATTCCGGCCGGCTACTACGTGCGCGGTCTCAACACTATTTTTCTTGCCGGCGATATCGCAGCGGTCATCGTACCGGCGGCTGCCGTGCTTGTGCTGATGAGCGTGGTCCTGTTCGTGCTCACCGCGGCCAATTCACGCCTGAGACTCGATTGACTGGAGGCGCGATCAGCCATGCTTACTCGCCTCGCCGCGCTTGTCGTCAAAGAGTTGCTGGTCGCCTTTCGTGATCGGCGGGCGCGGGCCTCGCTGATCATCCCGCCGATCCTGCAGCTGTTCTTGTTTGCCTTCGCCGCTACACTCGAAGTCAGCAACGTGCCCATTGGGGTTATCAACGACGACTGGGGTGCTGCGTCGGTACGACTGGTGAGTCGCTTCGAGGGCGCGTCTGCGTTCTCGGAAATCCGGCAGTACCGAAGTTTGGGAGAGGCTCAGGCAGCCATCGACGCACAACAGGTCATGGCGGTGGTGCGGATCGGCCAGGATTTCTCGCGCAATCTTGCCAGTGGTGTAAGTCCCGGTATCCAGGTGCTGCTCGATGGGCGCAAATCCAACAGCGCCCAACTCGTCAACAACTACATCGGCACGATCGTCGGACAGTTCAGCACCGACTATCGCACCGGGAGCGAAATCGTCCAGCCGAGCGAGATCGTCGATCGCTCCTGGTACAACGTGAACCGCCAATATCGCGAGGCGATGGTCCCGATCCTGATCGCCACGCTGCCCATGACCATGGTGCTGATGATCGTCGGTATGTCGGTCGCGCGCGAGCAGGAGCTCGGCACGTTTGAACAATTGCTGGTCTCGCCGTTGCAGCCGATCGAGATCGTCATCGGCAAGGCAGTGCCGGGCCTGATCATCGGACTTGCTCAGTGTATCGTCATGACTTTGATTATCGTCTTCGGGTTCGGCATTCCGCTGGCTGGGTCGATCCCGGTGCTCTTCCTCGGGTTGACCGTTTTTCTGATCGCCATCATCGGCGTCGGGCTTTTCATCTCGTCGCTGGTTTCCAATCAACAGCAGGCGATGATGGGGATCATGGTCTGCATGATGCCGGCGATGCTGCTCTCCGGGTTCTCATCGCCGGTGCAGAACATGCCGACCTGGCTGCAGCCGCTGGCGGCCATCAATCCGTTGACGCACATGCTCGTGATTGTGCGCGGCGTTTTCCTGCGCGATATGCCGTTCTGGCTAGTTGCCGAACGAATCTGGCCAATGGCGGCGATCGCCGTTGCCACACTTCTGTCTGCGACGTGGATGTTCCGCCGGAAAGTGGCTTAGCCGACTATGCCGGTAGCATTCTGGCGCCTTCTTGTTGTTACCGCGTCGCGGGTACGCCTGAGGTGAGGTGTCATAGGAAATTATAGGGGTCGATGTCGACGGAGAGGGTGATTTCGGAGGGGAGTTTGGGGAGGGTGGCGAGCCATTCGCGGAGGTAGGACTGGATGTCGACTTCTCGCGGGGCCTTGAGGAGGAGGTGCCAGCGCCACCGCTGCTTGATGCGTCGCACCAGTTGCTTTCGGCTAATGCTCTTGGGAAGCGTCGCGAGCTAACCCCTGTGTCCAAGCGGTGGCAAATGACAAAGGAACCAGGAGAGCGCACTCGAGAGCCGGAGCGAGCCAGCGCGGGCCAAGGGTTAGCTTATTGATGATCAATAGCTGAAGGCCCACGATGACAA
>JANYHP010000527.1 GCA_025359005.1 Hyphomicrobiaceae bacterium
GCCGTTACCGCTGCCATGCCGTCCGGCACCGGGCTCGATCTGTTCGGCTGCGAATTCCCCGACCGCACGTTCGACGTCGGCATCGCCGAGCAGCACGGCGTCACGTTTGCCGCGGGGCTGGCGACCGAGGGCTACAAGCCGTTTGCCGCGATCTATTCGACGTTCCTGCAACGCGCCTACGATCAGGTTGTCCACGATGTGGCCTTGCAGAAATTGCCGGTGCGCTTTGCGATTGATCGGGCAGGCCTAGTTGGCGCCGATGGCGCGACCCATGCCGGTTCGTTCGACATCGGCTATCTCGGCGCACTGCCGGGCATGGTGCTGATGGCTGCGGCCGATGAAGTCGAACTGGTGCACATGGTGGCGACGGCGGCCGCCATCGACGACCGGCCGAGCGCCTTCCGCTACCCGCGCGGCGAAGGCGTCGGGCTCGATATGCCGGCCGAGGGCAAGCCGCTGGAGATCGGACGCGGTCGCATCGTGCGCGAGGGCACGAAAGTGGCCTTGCTCAGCTACGGCACGCGTCTCGCCGAGTGTCTCAAGGCGGCCGACCAGCTCGCGGCTCTCGGCCTCTCCACGACCGTGGCTGACGCGCGCTTTGCCAAGCCCCTCGACACCGACCTCGTCAACCGCCTGGCCCGCGAGCACGAAGTTCTGATCACAGTTGAGGAAGGGGCCGTGGGTGGTTTCGGCTCGTTCGTGCTGCAGCATCTGGCCATGAGCGGCGCGCTCGACACGGGGATCAAGATCCGCCCGCTCGTGCTGCCCGACATTTTCCTCGATCATGACAAGCCGGAAGCCATGTACGTCCAGGCGGGCCTCGACGCGGGCTCGATCGTCAAATGCGCGGTGGCAGCACTCGGCATCGGTGCACGCGTGGCGGCTGAGCGGGCCTGAGGCGCCGCGCGTGAGCCGGCCGCAGTCGAGTGCCCGTCAACGAACTCGGCGCGCCCTGTATTTGCGGTATGTGCCGTCACGGCTATACTTCAACAGTCAGCGATAAGTCTTTGTGTTGCAGGATATGTTGATTAACGATGATGAGCGGGCATTAGAATATCGCGATTGCTAAGTTCGGATCGCGTGCTATGAATACAGACAGCGGATCATTTGTGTTCTGAGCTGGCGTGCAGTTGCATTTTTTGTCTTTAGTGTATTGCGTAGCGGGGCAGTATGGCCAACATTTCCTCCATCGATGGTGCGCCAAAGGGCCCGCCTTTCTTTCGTAGCCTGTTTTTCGTATTTCTGCCGTTTGCGGCCGGCTACTTCCTGTCGTATCTCTTCCGGACCATCAACGCTCTGCTTGCCGGACGGCTGTCGCAGGAACTGGGCCTGGACGCGGCGCAACTCGGGCTGTTGACGTCGGCTTACTTCTTTGCAGCGGCTGCGGCGCAGATCCCGCTCGGTATCGCCATCGACCGGCGCGGACCTCGCGTGGTGCAAGGGACGTCCATGTGCGTGGCCGCAGTTGGCGCTGCGTTGTTCTCGGTGGGCACCGACATTGCGACACTGACGATTGCGCGCGCCCTTATCGGACTTGGCGTGGCCGGCGCGTTGGTGTCCGGCCTGAAGGCGATCGTGGTGTGGTTCGACAAGGACCGGGTGCCGGTGATGAACGGCATCCTTGTCAGCATCGGCGCGCTCGGCGCGTTGACGGCGACAGTGCCTCTTGAGAGCGTGCTTTCGGTCATGACGTGGCGCGACCTGTTTGCTTGGCTTGCCGTTGCGAGCGCCGCAGTCGGCTTGGTCATTCTCCTTGTCGTCCCCGAAGAGGTGCGCCGCGGCAGCGGGGTGGCGTCATCGCTCAACGCACCCATGGGCTTCAGCACCATCCTTCTCGACGCGCGGTTCTGGCGCCTGGCGCCGCTTTCGGCGACGGTGGTCGGGGTCTGCCTGGGCGCTGCACGGGCTATGGGCGGCACCCTGGTTGCGCGACGTCGGCGGCTTGGCTCAGAGCGACATCGTCGACGACTTGATGGTGATGGCAATCGCCTTCGGTGCGGGCGCGCTGTCGCTGGGCTTCGTCATCAACGGAGTGCGGCGCGTCGGCATCCCGCCGCAGGCCATCTATGTGATCCTGGCCGCGCTGCTGGTATCGGCTGAGCTGATCATGGCCGTCCAGGGTCCGGTACCACCGTTAGCGCTGTGGGCAGTGGTGGCGTTTTCGGGCGCGGCGACTGTGCTGACCTATTCGATCCTGCCGACGTTGTTCCCGCAGGCGCTGAGCGGTCGCGTCAACGGCGTGATGAATGTGATGCACTTCGGGACGGCGTTCGCGCTGCAGAACCTGGTTGGCAACTTCGTCAGCCAATGGCCGCGTGACGCGCACGGCCACTATCCTGCCGAGGCCTTCGGCAGCGCCTTCGCAACGATCGCGGCGTTGCAAGTTGCGGCGCTGCTGTGGTTCTGGCGGCCATGGCGCTGGCTGGCCCGCAGCCCGAGCCTGGGGCGCCGCCGGCTGCTCGGTCGAACGCCTGTGCGAACGGCCAACGAACGTGCGCGCGTCGCGTCCGGCCGGCTTGGTGCGCTGCTGCTCGGCTGGCGGCCGGCCAGCGTGGCAGCTATGGCGCTGTTGGGTCTGGTTGCGTACAATTTCACCGCTTTTGAGCGTTGGACGTCGGCTGTCGTTGTGGCGCAGTCCCGGTTGTGGGTGGTCGTGGCGTCGCTTTCAGTCGGCAGCGAAGCGCCGCAACAGCCGAGTATCGCAAGCGCGGCCAAGCCACCCACTGAACAGGGCGCAGATCTGCGCTTGCTGGTGGAGCGCCTGCAAGGCCGTATCGCGCTTTACGAGGGCGAGTTGGCGACCTTGCGTCCGCAGGTTATCGATCTCGCCCGGCAGTTGAAGGGCTTCCAGGACGTCGCCGCGCGGGCGCAAGTGGCAGCGCCTCAGGCCAGCGTTGCCACACAGGTCGTGGCGGCCGTGCCTAATGCCAGTGCCCGCCCAACCCCGCGGACAGCGTTAGAGCAGCGGGGGGCGGCGACCGCGGCGCGGGTGATGGCCGCTCAATCTGGCGCCAATCCAGCGACTGCGGCGCCTGCCGCCTGTGAGCGTATGGCGCACGCCACCAGCCCGCCGCTTGTGCTCCAGTTCGGTCGCTATCAAGAAGCGCTCCGGCTCGAGCATCAGGCCGTCCTGGATGAAATTATTGCGACCGTCGTGGCCTGCCCGAACATCTTGCTGGATATTACCGGCTTCAGCGATGGCCGAGGAACGGCCAAGCTCAAAGCGACGCTGGCACAGCGACGTGCGCAGTTGACCGCCAACTATCTCGAAGCGCTCGGCGTCAAGGGGGCCCAAGTCCGCGTGGCGGGTGCTGCCGACAGCAATCCTGTGGCGCCCAATTCAACGGATGAGGGGCGTGCCCGCAATCGCCGTGTCGAGGTTCGCGTCAGTTCGCGTTGAATGACGTGGCTGTGGCGCGGATGAGGCATCAGCCGCCAAGCTGTCGCACGAGGTCTGCCACACGTGCGTCGAGCGCCGGCGTCCAGTCCGCTGTCTTGGATGCGATCAGGTTCGCCTCGCTTTTGAGCAGCACCCCGTCGTCGAGCACCTTGAGGCCGTTGGCGCGCAACGTCTCGCCCGTCGAGGTGATGTCGACGACGATCTCGGCGAGGCCGGCGGCCGGTGTACCTTCGGTGGCGCCGTGGCTTTCAACGATGCGATAGCTCGTCACGCCGGCGCCGGCCAGATAGTGCCGGGTCAGGTTCAAGTATTTGGTCGCCACGCGGACGCGGTGGCCGTGGCGGCGGCGAAACCGCATGGCCATGGGCTCAAGGTCTGAGAGTGCGCGCACGTCGAGCCAGCAGGCAGGCACCGCGACGACCACATCGGCATGGCCGAAGCCGAGCTTGGCGAGAAACGCCACGCGGCTGTCAACTTCACTCGTCGCCTCCCGCATCAGGTCCTCGCCGGTGATGCCGAGATGGACTTCG
>JANYHP010000544.1 GCA_025359005.1 Hyphomicrobiaceae bacterium
ATCAGCACCCACCGTAGTCCGCTGCTAGCACGATGATATCGCCGTGTTTTTCAATTAATCCCTTTGCGCGACTCGGAATTTAAGGCATGCTGCGAGTGCGTCGGTGGCTTGGGCCCTTGCGTTCCAGGCGGCCGGCGGTGGACACACGCGCCCCGGAGATGACATGGCCGATCGCCAGTTCAGGGATATGCTCGCAGGTTTCAGCCTGACGACCGCTGAAATCCTCTACCACCTGCCGGATTATCCGGCGCTGCTGCAGACGTTCATCTGGCAGGATTACGATCTGGCGCCGAAGTTTCCCAAGCTGATCAAATTCCTCGACTTCTGGTCGGCCAACCTGGACGGCAAGCTGGCCACGGTCCGTGTCGCCCACAAGGCGCTGATAACCCCGGCCGAGTTGCGCTTCGTGGGCCACGAGTTCCGGCTGAGCTGACTGGCTTTCGCATCGCGCGCGGCGATGCTACCGCTCGGTCCGAGGGCTTCGTCCAAAGACTTCAGCGGGCGCATCGCCATGATCGACCACATTTCCATCGGTGTTCGCGATCTGCCGCGCAGCGTGCGGTTCTATGCGGCAGCCCTGGCGCCGCTCGGCTTCACGATGCTGGTCGACACGCCAGCGCGGGCGGCGTTCGGCACCAAGTATCCCGAGCTGTGGCTGAATGCGCGGTCCGCCATGCGGCCGGTCGAGACCGATACGGGCGCCCATCTCTGCTTGCGGGCGCGGACGCGCGAGGCGATCGACGCGTTTTACGGCGCAGCGCTCGCCGACGGCGGCAGCGACGACGGTGCGCCGGGGTTACGGGCCGCCACGCAGGTGACCTACTACGCCGCCTTCGTGCGCGATCCCGATGGCAACCGCATCGAAGTGATGACGGTGCCGGCAGCGACCGCGGGTGGCTGATGCGAACCATCCAGACCTTCGAAGTTTCCCTCAAAGCCGCGATCTTTCGCGATGGCCGGCTGTTGCTGCTGCAGGAGGCGGACACCGGCTATTGGGAGCTGCCGGGCGGGCGCATCGATGTCGGCGAGGAATGGCTCGCGCATGATGCCGTTCTGGCGCGCGAGATCGGCGAGGAGCTGGGGCCGGCGTTTCGCGTGCACTTGCGATCCGAGATTGTCACCTGGGCGCGGCAGCGGCCGACCGATGGCGTGTTCCAGTTCCTGGCGGTGCGGCTGGCGGATTTTGCAGGCGGGGAGCCGCGTCTCAGCGCCGAGCATCAGGCGCTGCGCTGGACCGAGCCGGACGACTGGGCCGCGCTGACGTTGCCGGAGCGGTCAGGCTACGCTGACGGGTTGCACAGGATCTGGGCCGCCCACAAACACTGAGTTTGTGCGGCGCGATCAGTGGCGCGACACCCAGGCGCGGGCTTGGCGCTGGGCTTCCATGATTTGGCCGCGGGTCATGTCGAGGGCCAGCTCGGTGCGCATACGGCGGGCGTCCGCGTTGCCGCGTGAGGCGGCGATATTGAACCACATGTGGGCGGTGACGAGGTCGGCACCGACATCGCGGCCGGCGGCGTACATCAGGCCGAGCTGGAACAGCGCGTCCGGCGACGCATTGGGGGCTGCAAGGGTGCTGCCGTCGGGCTGGGGGGCTTCGAAAAGTGCCATGGGTCAATCGTTCTCCGATGAAAACCAAGTCCGTCGGCAGGGGCCGCCTTACGCGGTGCCGATCGGGTATGGTTGGCATGCGGAAGATCGCGTCAGGTTAATGACGTGCAATTGCGCAAAATTTTAGACAGTTATGGTTGGTGGCGCCTTGCTTGGCGTTCCGAAATGGCACGCCCGGTGCTACGTCCGGCCTCAGGCAGGGACCGCCAGCCGTGATCCCATTCGGGCGCGGACCATGTCGACGTGGCCGCGCAGGTTATAATAGGGCTCAGAGTAGGCGCGCGGCACATCGAGCAGCGCCACCGCCCGTTCGATGGCGGTCAGCTCAGCCACCTGTTCTGGCGTCGGCCGCGTGCTGCCCAATGCCGATTCGAGCCGGTCGAGGCGCCCATACCAGTAGGTGAGTTTTCGCTGGACGCGCCACCGGATGAAGGCGGGAATGCCCTTTGACAGCGGCACAATGATGGTGGCCAGCGGGATCAGCAGCACCAGCATCCGCTCGACGAAATTGGCGAGCCAGAAGGGCAGGTAGCGCTGCAGGAATGGCGGGCCATTCTTGTAGAGCCGCACCGCGTCCGGAGACATCGTGAACTCGGGGTCGACCATCCGCGGGAACTCGCCGGCCAGGGTGAGCAGGTTGGCGCCGGCGTGCACGCTTGCCGCCGCTTCGGCGAGTTGGGCGACGAGGGCTGGATGCAGGTCCTCGCGGGCGACGAGGGCGGCGACCGGGGCGATCAGATCGATATCGCGGGCGGGGATGTTGCGCTCGAGATCGATCACGCCTTGCGGCAGGGTGACTTTGGCGAGGTAGGGATAGATGCGGGTCAGTGCGGCCGCCTGGCTCAGGTTCATCAGTTTGGCGGACGGGTCGCGCAGCAGCGCCTGCACTTGCGGCGCCTCAGGCGCCATCGCCAGCATGATGGCGTCCGCGCCGCCGCCGTGCAGGGCATTGATGGCATCCTGCCCGGTGACAGGCAGCAGGGTCGCGTTGGCGGCAGTGATACCGGCCGCCGTCAGCAACGTCATGGCCAGGGCGCGCGTGCCGCTGCCCTCCGGGCCGACCGCGACTTTCATGCCCTTGAGTTCGCCGATCCTCTCCAGCGTGTTCTGGCTCTTGTAGAAGATCCACAAGGGTTCGTAGAACATGCGGCCGATGGACACCAGACCTTGGATGTCCTCCCGGCGTGCGATGCCGCCCTGCATCAGCGCGACGCTGACCGTTCCGGTGGGGTCTTTCAGGCGCTGCAGGTTCTGCAGCGAGCCGGCGGATGTCATCAGTTCGGCCTTGACGCCGTGTGCTGCGAGAAAGGCTTGATAGCGCTTGCCGAAGGCGTGGTAGGCGCCTGCTTCGCCACCCGTCGAGATGACCACGACCCTCTGTGGTGGTGGCTGGATCACTGTCGATGCGTACCAAAGTCCAGTGCCGAGCAGCAGCATCAGCGGCAGCACGATGAGCAGCAAGCGGTTCATCGACAAGAGCCCGACGTCGCCGTCGCGCTTGTTGCTTTCCATCGCCATAAACCATCTCCCCCGGCATTCAGGCGCAGTCCCCACGCCCTTCTATTCGTGCGTAGGCGCCGTTGCAATGCAGCTCGTCATTGGAAGAGATGTGCGCCGGCTCAGCGCGGCGGCCGGCGGCGCCGGAAATCGTCGTCGGACGCGGCGGGGGGGGGCGCTGCGGGTTGTGGCGCCGATGCGGCGGCGCCGTTGCCCTGCTTGGGGGCAGGTGCTGCGGCCGTGGCAGGCGTCGGGGTGCGCCCCGGTGCTGCCTTTGGACTGAGGCATTCGGTCAGCCACACGTCGTAGACCGGGTGCTCCACGGCATCGAGGCCGGGGCTTTCAGCAAACATCCAGCCGGTGAAGATCTTTTTTTCGCTATCATCGAGCTGATGCTCGGTCACCTCGACAAACGTCGTCGTTTTGGGCGGCTGGTCGGGTGGCCGTGAGTAGCACAGCCGCGGCGTTACCTTCAGCGCACCGAACTTGGCAGTCTCGCCAAGCTTGATCTCGAGCCGCGAAATGCGCGCCGTCACCTTGTCAAGCGCGGCAAAGACAGCCACCTGATTCTCGACGCGCTGCGCTGCGGCTGGCGTGGCCAACGCTGCCAACAGCACCACGCTCGCGCTGGCGGCGCGCCGACAGGCAGCGGACAAGATTGGCAGCGGTGTGGGCACCCGGCATGATCCTGGTTTAAGGCGCAAACGGACGGCGCAACCTCTCAGTGTGATAGAGGCTGGGTGACATAGGCCGGCGACGACGCCCTGTCACGCGCGGCTGTTGATAACACTTGGCGGGAAAAAGCGGCGAGGCCGGGGCAGTGCGGACGCGAAAACCGGCCGTGTTCGACTTATTCCGGCTTCCAGGGCGTATAGTCGCCGGTCGAGCGTGGGCGTCGCCCGGTTGCCGACAGGATCGACCCTTGCGGCCGGTAGGCGTCTGCCGTGCCGGTCATGTTCGGCCGATGCGGCTTCTGCCAGGGGTGCGGCCGGTAGCCCGTATCCTCGGTCGGCGGCGTATCGGTGGTGTAGTGCATCCAGCCGTGCCAGTCGGGCGAGATCTGCGACGCCTCGGCGCCATTTTTGTAGATGACCCAGCGGCGGGGCACGCCAAGCGGACCTACGCCCTTGTTCTGCCGATAGTATTTGTTACCCAGCTCGTCGGTGCCGACATGCGTCCCGCGGCGGCGCGTATATAGCCGGTTGGACCAGGTGTTGCCGCCCCACCAGCTGAAGAGTTCGGTTAGTAGGCTCATGCGTTTTCAGTCCGGCTCGATTGCGACCGTGAACACCGCGCTTATGCCACCCAAGGGCCGTCGCGTCCAGCGGTGCACAGGCGCCACGGTTGCGCAAAAAGCGTCCGCTTCAGATAGGCACGCCAATTGCAATTCCGGCGGCAAGCGTGATCGACTGCACAGCCCCCGGCTGAGTGATCTCGTGTGTGTGGAAGGGGAGTTGGGCATGCTGACGCGACGGATGGCAATAAAGGGTTCTATCGCCAGCGGGCTGGCGGTGGGGCTCGCGGGGCGTGCGACGGACGCACAAGCCCTGGCGTCGCAGCCGGGCACGCCTTTGTCATTCAGAATGCCGGCGAACGCCACCGACTGCCACACGCACATTCATCTCGATCCGGCGAAATATCCCTGGTTCGAGGGGCGCACCTACACGCCGGAGTTGGCGACACCGAAAGAAATGGCGGCGCTGCATGGGCGCCTTGGCTTGAAGCGTGTCGTCATCGTGACGCCGTCGGTCTATGGGCCGGACAATTCCGCGACGCTGGCGGGTATGAAGGCTCGCGGGCGCAATGCACGCGGCGTCGTCGTGATCGACACCCGTACGGCGCCGTGCGAACTCGAAGCCATGCAAGACGCCGGCGTCGTCGGCATCCGCGTCAATCTCAATACGGGCGGCGCCAACAATGATCCCGCCATCGGCCGCGAGCGGTTTGCCGCCGCCGTAAAGCGTGTGCGGCCGCTCAAGTGGCACATACAGATGTATACCAATCCGGCCACCATCTCCGCCCTCAAGGAGCAGATCATGG
>JANYHP010000264.1 GCA_025359005.1 Hyphomicrobiaceae bacterium
CCTGGCGTGGGAGAAGGCGGGGCTCGATCAGAAGCAGACGGCTGCCGCGTGGAGCAAGCTCGGCGTCACCCGCGCCAACGGCCAGCCCTTGCCGGCCGAAACGCTCGAGGCGTCGTTGGTGCTGCTCCAGGGTCGCGGCGGCCCGGCCTTCCTCGCGTACCCGAATTTCAAGATCTTCACCGAGTGGAACCAGTCCCTCAACTACGCCACTACCGCCGCCTATCTCGCCACCCGGATTGATGGTGCACTCGCCATGGCGCGCGGCCAGTCCCCCGCCACGCAGTTGCCGCCCGACGTCATCAAGGACCTGCAAGGCGCTCTCAACCGCGCCGGCTTCAACGGCGGCGAGCCGGACGGCAAGCTCGGCTATGCGACACGCGCAGCCATCCGCCAAGCGCAGGTCAAGGTCGGCTTGCCAGCCGACAGCTACCCCACGCTCGACCTTCTCGACCGGCTGCGTGCCAAACGTTAACGCGCTGGATTGTCTCGTTTTAAGACAGTCGCCGTCCTGAATTTACCACTTGTCAACCTCGCAGGTTTTACGGCACTGTCACCGCCATGGGCGCGCTTGCATCAGGGGTATGCGCCCGGAGGTGTGCGTATGCGTCTGGTCTCTGGCCGCCGGCTGACGGCTGTGCTGTTCACGACATTTCTTGCAGCCGGCGCGACCGCGCTTGCGGCCGCTTTTCTCATCCTCGGGCAGATGATCGTCATCGCCGGCGAGGTGTCCGGCGGTGCGTTGTATGTCATCGCCAGCGGCGCGCTGGTCGGCACGCTGACCGCCTTCGTCATCTACGAAGTAGGCATGGTGCTGCCCGGTGTCATGAGCCAACTCAACCGCGGCTGAGGCGGGCAAGCGTCGTGTCAGGTGCGGTGGCGACGTGTGTTGCGCGTCCGCGTCGCGCACGATGATCGCCGAAGCGAGTGGCAGATCAGAGAGGGCGCGTTGGCATGCAACACAATGCGGGCGGACCCTGTGGTCTTCGCGATCAACGTCTGTTGCCGGCACCGCAACGGCCGTGACGCGCGCTTGACCCGCCTGTGAAAGACCAGGATCGTGCGGTCAGCCGCTTCCGCTCCAACCCCCGGTGCACGCCCATGGCCAAATCCGCCGCCACGAAAAAATCCGCTCCTGCGCCGCCGTCTACCGCGCCACGCCCGCATCCCCTCGATCCCCTCTCGGAAGCCGAGATCGCGCTGGCGTGCGACCTGCTCAAGTCGCTAAAGACGCTGTCGGCGTCGACGCGGTTCGCGTTCGTGCAACTGGAAGAACCGCCCAAGGCCGACGTGCTGGCGTGGGATGGGGTCAAGCAGATCCCCCGCTGCGCCGCGGCTACCGTGTTCGATACGCGCACCGGTGCCACCCACATCGGCGTCGTCGATCTCGGCAAGCGCGCCGTCGTCTCGTGGATCGAGCACCCAACCAAGCAGCACCCCTACGGCCAGCCACCCATCATCATCGAGGAATTCTTCAAGGTCGGCGACATCGTCAAAAAAGATGCCGGTTGGCTCAAGGCCATGAAACGCCGTGGCTTGAGCGACGCCGAGATCGCGCTGGTGCAGGTCGATCCGTTCTCCAGCGGCTTTTTCGACCGCGAGGCTGAAAAGGGCCGCCGGGTCGTCTCAGCCGTGTCCTATTGGCGCGAAAACGCCCGCGACAACGGCTATGCCCACCCCATCGAGGGCGTCGTCGCGCTCGTCGATCTTATCGCGGAAACGGTTGTCGACCTCGTTGACGAAAAAGACATCGTGCCCATTCCGAAGCGCGCGCGGAACTACCATCGCGACGCCTATCCCGCGACCCGCACGGATATCAAACCGCTCGATATCGTGCAGCGCGACGGGCCGAGTTTTACAGTCGAGGGCTGGCACGTCAGCTGGCAGAACTGGTCCATGCGCCTCGGCTTCTCGGCACGCGAGGGGCTGGTGCTCAACCAGGTGGGCATTCGCGACGGGAAAAAACTGCGCCCCCTGCTCTACCGCGCCTCCATCACCGAAATGGTGGTTCCCTACGCCGATCCAACCGCCAACCACTATTGGAAGAGCGCGTTCGATGCCGGCGAATATGGGCTCGGCAAGCTCGCCAACGCGCTGGAATTGGGCTGCGACTGTCTCGGCCACATCCATTATTTCGACATCCCCGCCGCCGACGATAACGGCGTGCCCATGGTGATGAAGAACGCCATCTGCGTGCACGAGGAAGACTACGGCATCCTTTGGAAGCACTACGAATTCCGCAACGATACGTTCGAGGTGCGTCGCTCGCGCCGGCTGGTCGTGTCGTTCTTCGCCACCGTCGGCAACTACGACTACGGCTTCTACTGGTACTTCTACCAGGACGGCACCATCCAGTGCGAGGCCAAGCTGACCGGCATCATCCAGACGGCCGCCGTCACGCCCGGCCAGCCCTACCCCTGGGGCGGCATGGTGGCGGAAGGGCTCGCCGGGCCGACGCATCAGCACTTTTTCAACGCGCGTCTCGACATGCAGGTGGATGGTGATCGCAACACCATCTCCGAGCACGAGTTCGTGCCGCGCCCCTGGGGACGCGACAATCCGCACGGCAACGTGTTCGACACCACGTCGCGGGTGCTGGCGCGCGAGCGGGATGCGGCGCGCGAGGCGGACGGACGGACGGGGCGCTTCTGGAAAATCACCAATCCCGCCGTCAAGAACAGCGTCGGCAATCCGACCGGCTATAAGTTGGTCGTGCAGCCGACGCCGCTGATGCTGGCGCAAGAGGGCTGCACCATGCGCGCGCGCGGCGCCTTCGCCACCAAGCACCTGTGGGTGACCAAGTATGATCCAGCCGAGCGCTACGCGTCGGGCAATTTCCCCAACCAGCACGCCGGCGGCGACGGGCTGCCGAAGTTCATCGCGCAGAACAGATCAATCGAAAACGCGGACATCGTGGTGTGGCACACCTTCGGCCACACCCACATCTGCAAGCCCGAGGACTTCCCCGTGATGCCCGTCGAGTACGTCGGCTTCAGCCTGAAACCCACCGGCTTCTTCGCCGAAAACCCCGCCATGGACATCCCCGCCGACAAGAACGCCGCCAGCGTGACGGAGGATGGCAGCGGGTGTTGTGGGTGACGGGGTGGCAGGGCTGTGCGGCGCTCGAATTGACGATTGTGTATGTGTCGTGCACTGCAATACAGCATGGCACGGAGAACGGACATGCCAACCATCACCATCCGTTTGGACGAGGAGACGGACGCCAGGCTCAAGCGTCGCCTTGAGCAAAGTGGTCAATCGCTGTCGGAGTTCGTACGCGCTGCGGTCGTTACACAGTTGGCGAGCGCCCCGCTCCACGAAACGCCCTACGACGCCTGGCAGCGGTTGCTAGAGGGATGCGCGGGCAGTGGTGATGCGAACCGATCGGTCACGTATACTACCGCCGACCAACACCGGGTTGATTGAGTTGTATGACGCTCCCCCCCACCATGAGCACGCCTCTACCCCCGTTGCCGTCGAAAATCGCCGGCCTGGAAGCGCTGTTGCGGACCCAGGCCGGGAGCGGCCCAGCGCCGGTCGAGCGCTGGAACCCGCCCTATTGTGGCGACATCGGCCTCGCCATTCTGCGCGATGGCACGTGGACCTACCTCAACAGTCCCATCGGGCGGAAACCGCTGGTGGCGTTGTTCGCGCGCGTGCTCCGCCGCGACGCCGACGGGCGCACCTATCTGGTGACGCCGGCCGAGAAGGTCGACGTGGCGGTGGCCGATGCGCCGTTCCTGGCGGTCGAAATGGAGGTGCAGGGCACCGGCGCGCAGCAGACCTTGATCTTCCGCACCAACGTCGATGACATCGTCGCGTGCGGCGCCGACCACCCGCTGCGTTTCGCCGTAGAGGCTGGCAGCGGCGGGCTCAAGCCCTACCTGCTGGTGCGCGGCCGATTGGAAGCGCTCGTCACCCGCGCGCTGTATCAGGACCTCGTCGCCCTCGCGGTCGACGACCCCGAGGGCGAGGCCCCCGATGGTGGCGAGCGCATCGGGGTGTGGAGCGGTGGGCACTTCTTCCCCCTCGCAGCCGAGCCTGTGGTATGAACGGCACATGAGCACAGCCGTGAAGCCCGTCCGCCCAAACTCCGAACCCCGTCCTTTCACGGAGGCGTGCCTGCGGGCGCGCGCACCTTTGGGTTTGCTGGCGGCCCCCACCGATGCGCTGTTTGATCCGCGCACCGGCCGGGCGCTGGGCCGCAGCGACTGGGACCTCGACCCCGAATTGGCCGCCGATCTCGCCGCCATGGAGCCCCCGCGGCCAGCCGCCGTGCTGGTTCCCATCGTCGCCCATGCCGAATTGACGGTATTGCTCACCCAGCGCACCGATACGCTGGCCAAGCACCCAGGCCAGATCGCGTTCCCCGGTGGTCGCATCGACGCGGAGGATGCCGACGCCGAGGCTGCGGCCCGTCGTGAGGCGGCGGAAGAAATCGGGCTCGGCGGCGACTATATCGAAACGCTGGGCTTTCTCGACGGCTATCGCACCGGCACCGGCTTCCATGTGACGCCCGTGGTGGCGCTGGTGCGGCCGGGATTTCACCTGACGCTGCATGCGGGCGAAGTTGCCGATGCGTTCGAGGTGCCCTTGCGGTTCCTGATGGATCAGGCCAACCACCAGCGTCACGAGCGCGAGTGGCGCGGGCGGCGCCGCACGTTCTGGGCCATGCCCTACGGTGAGCGCTACATCTGGGGCGCCACGGCGGGCATGCTGAGAAACCTTCACGACAGGCTCTATGCATCATGATCCGCATCGCTCTTGAATGCGCGTTGGTGTTTCTGCTGCCGGCGGTTCTTTATTTCGGCTACCACTTCCTCGCCGCCGACCGGATCGACGTGACAACCGGCCAGCCGAAATCGGCGGAAGAGATCATCGACGGTGCGCCGCTGGTGTGGCTGTTCGTGCTCGGCTCGATCCTGTTGTTTGGCACGCTGCTCGCGTTCGCCACGTTGCAGGAACCCGGCCTCGACAAGCCTTACGAACCCGCCATCTACAAGGACGGCAAGATCCAGCAGGGCCATGAGAACTTGCCTCAGAAATAGTGCGGAGGCCTTATGAGCGCCGCCTTGGATCGACTGCGCGCCGCGCCCTGGCTCCGCACACCCGGCATCCTGCGTGTTTTTGCAGCCCTCGCGAGCACTGGCGCGACCACGCGTGCCGTCGGCGGCGCCGTGCGCAACACGCTGCTGGCCGAAGCCATCTCCGACATCGACATCGCCACCACGGCAACGCCTGAGCGCGTGCTGGAGGCCGCACGCAACGTCGGTCTTTCCGCCATCCCGACGGGCTTGCGGCATGGCACCGTCACGCTCGTCGCCGACGGCGCGACCTTCGAAGTCACCACGCTCCGCCGCGATGTGGACACCGACGGCCGTCACGCCACAGTCGCGTTCACCGATGATTGGCTCTTGGACGCCAGCCGCCGCGACTTCACGATCAACGCGCTCTATTGCGATCCCGACGGCACGCTCTTCGATCCGCTCGGCGGCGCGGCCGATCTGATGCCGCCCCGGGTGCGCTTCATCGGCGACGCAGGCGCGCGCATCCGCGAGGACTATCTGCGCATCCTGCGCTTCTTTCGCTTCACCGCGCGTTACGGGCACGATGGCGCCGACCGCGAGGGTCTGATGGCGTGCGGCGCCGAGCGCGCAGGCCTTGCCCGCATTTCCGCCGAGCGCGTCCGTGTCGAGTTGCTCAAGCTACTGGCGACGGCGCGTGCCGCCGAAACCTGCCGCAACATGCAGGCGCATGGGTTTCTGTCTGGCCTGCTCGGGCTCGCCCCAGCGCCGGGGCGGCTGCAGCATGTGATGGCGCTCGAAACCCATCTCGGTGGCGATCCCGATCCGCTCCTGCGCCTCGCCGCACTCTGCGTGACCGCCGGGATGGATGTGGGTCCCTTGGCGCGCCGCCTTAAACTCTCCGGTGAGGAGCGCCGTCGCCTGGGCGCCGTCGCAACCGCCTTGGGGCCGCTGCACACAGCGCTCGATGCCGCACGCTCGCGCCGGCATGTCTACGCGGTGGGATCTCACCTGGCGCGCTACGGTCTGCTGGCCGCCTGGGCCGCCAGCGGCGCGCCGGCGACGGATGCGGCGTGGCGTGCGGCGCTGCGCGTTGCCGAAACGTGGCCACCACCCACGCTACCCGTTACCGGCGTGGACGTAATGGCGCTGGGCGTGGCGGCCGGACCGAATATCGGCCGCTTGCTCGCCCAGATTGAAGACTGGTGGGTTGCCGCCGACTTTGCGCCCGGCCGCGCGGCGTGCCTCGGCGAGCTGGCTCGCCTTTCCACCTGCGTCCAAGCCTGAGCCCCCACGGCCACACCGCTCTCAGCACCAGTGCGCTATGATGACCGGGTGCTTTTCGCCGCGTGTGCGATCTGCTACGCGCAATCGTTGGGACTTGTCATACCAACGGTCAAAACTATTGACCGTTGGTACTTGTCTTCGATTGCGCGTGCCGACACCGCTTCGCGGAGCCGGCCGGCACGCGCGGTCAGCGGCAGCACCAGTCAAACATTTTGGCGGTCAGTATCAGTATTCGGGGCGTCATGCGGACCTTACTTGCCACTACGTCGTGCTTGCTGTGGGCGATGCTCTGCAGCCTTGCGCTGGCGCCCGCCGCAAATGCTCAGCTCAGCTATACCGTTCCCGCGGCCGATGTCGCCGCCCAACTCCAACAAACCCTCGGCGGCACCACGCTGCATCTGCACAGCCTCGGGCCGCTGGCGAACGGCAGCTATTACGCCGCCAATGCGTCCTCGATCAAGATCCCTGCCAGCGTCTCCGGCATGCCCGGCCAGCGCACCTATTTCAGCCTGCCCGACGAAAGCCGCGTGTTCCTCAACAGCCGCTATGGCTATTATGTCGACCACGTGCGCTCGAATGGGCTTTTCGTCGCCGCTGGCGCCGATACGTTCACGATCTCGATCACACTTGCATCGGCCGGCCCGGCTTTGATTGGCACCTGCGTCCGCACGCGCGCGCCGGGTGGTCCGTGCGGAGCGCTAACCGGCGCGATCCTGCCACCGATCGAATGGCGTGACGGCCGCGTCGACATCATCGTCAAGCCCGTCGTGGCCAATGGCGGCGTTGCGCTCGACGTCGTCGACGTCGTCATCGGCGGCACTTTCGATCTCGGCAAGACGTGCGAATGGCCGGTGATCGGCACGCGCCTGTGCGCCGCTGTCAACAAGCAGAGTGAGCGGTTGCGCACGCGCGTCGCGGCCGCGGCCAAGACGTTGCTCAACGGTGACGTCGTTCGCCGTCAGGTTGCGGCCGGTGTGCGCCAGTATCTGGATACGACGTTGAACGAACCGCTGCTAACTGTCCGCCGCATCGCGATGCAGGATGGCACGCTGACTGTCGGCCTCGGCGTCTCTTTCAGTTCGCGCCGCTGAGCACCGCCGCCACAAAAACTACACACCAATTTCGTCTGCATGCGGCGGCGCACGCAGCGCACGCGCCACGCAGCGCCGTCGGCTAACTCTGAACTGAAGCTCCCACCCCATGTCACTTGCCATACGCCACGTCTCGCTCGCCGAACTGCTCTCCCGCCCCGCACCGTTCCAGATGGCGCGCTACCAGCGTCACTACGAGTGGACGCGGCACGAGATGGACGAGTTGCTCGACGATCTGGGTGACGCGTTCGCCGAGCACATCGCCGACCCCGCCCGCGGCGCCTACCACTTTCTCGGCAATGTCATTCTCTACACTAATGCGAAAGGCGAGATCGAAGTCGTCGACGGCCAGCAACGCCTGACGTCGCTGACGCTGCTGCTGGCGATCGCGCGCGACGCGTTGGCCGCTCAACCTGTCGCCAAGACCCTGATTGTGCTGCTGTGCATCGACGGTGATCCTGCAAGACCGCGCCTGCACTTGCACCGGGGTGACGACGAGTTCCTGCGCGACCACATCTTTCCCGCCGGTGCCGCGTCCATTCTCGATGGTCTCGGGGGCCAGGATACGCCCAGCACCGAACACCTCCGCGGCAACGCCGTCGCTGCCAGGTCGTGGCTCGGCCAGCGCCCAACGGACGAGCAAGACGCCTTCATTCAGTTTGTCTTGGATCGCGGCCGCTTCGTCGAGATCCTGGTCGGTGATGAAGACAACGCCTTTCGCATCTTCGAGACCGTCAACAGCCGCGGCCGCCCCATCACCAGCGAGGACGTGCTGCGCTACGCGCTCGTGGAATACGCGACCAACGACGCCGAACGGCGCGAGGAATTGCTGGGGCGCTGGGACGAAATGGAAGCCGAACTCGGCACCAAAGGCATGAAGCGGTTTATCGCCAGCTGGCGGGGTCGCGTCACCAAAGGGATCCGCCCCCGCCAGCCGCTGCATCGCATCCTTCTCGACAGCTTTTCGACCCCGGCAGAAGCGCGCGCGTTCCTCGACGGTGAACTCTCCGGCGATCTCACCACGTTCCAGGAGATCAGCACCGCCAACATCGCCCTACCCGAAGGCCCTGATAAAAAGCGGATCGACACGATCCTGCACTCGCTGGCGTTGGTCGACTTCGACGAATGGCTGCCGGTCGTGACCGAGTTGATCGGTCGCGGCCGTGGAGCGCCGGGCGTGCTCGTCGCCGATCTGGCGCGCGTCGAACGCCTCGTCTGGTATTTCTATCTCAACCGCGACGACAAGGGCATCTACCAGGAGCGCCGCGCCCGCTTTGCGACGCTGCTGAAATCGATTTCGGCCACGGGAACGCTGGCCAATCTGCCGCGCCGGACATTGATCGATGCGGAAGGTGCCGCCAAGATGCGCGACATCGTCCAGGAACGGATCGACCCGAAATGGATTCCGCTGCGCTCGCTGTTGGTGCGGCTGGAAATGGCGTTGCTCGGTGATGGCGTCGTCGTCGCCCGCGAAGATGTCACGATCGAACACGTGCTGCCGCTCAGGCCAAAGACGAAAGCGTGGCTGTCGCTGTATAACAACAACATCAAGACCGTGACGGACAACGCCCAGCGGATCGGCAATCTCTGCCTCGTCTCCGAGGACCTCAACACCCGGCTCGGCAATCTCACCTACGCCAACAAGCGCCGCCTGATGCTGGATGCCGGCGTTCCCCAGCGCTCACCCCTCGCCGCCGACATCGCCAAGGACACCGAATGGACGCGCGAGGTCATCGCGCGCCGCACCAAGTGGCTCGTGCAAGTCTACTGCGACACCTTCGATGTGCACGCCCATCGGCGCTGAGCGACCGGGGGTTGGAGCGCCAGCCTACACGTCCGTCGTCTGTCGTGTCATGCCGCTGAACGATTGCATGTGAAACGCCAGTTGCGCGGGCGGATAGGTGTGCGCGCGCCCGACCGGACACGCCGCCCGCGCCTTGCAGCCAGTCAAAAAGCACGACGCTCCGGCCGCGGTCGGCAGATAGGCGCGGCAATCCTGATAGGCAAAGCCCGCCGCCGTGAACGCACCGATCGGGCAGGCCGTCAGGCACGGCTTGCCCACACACGCATCGCAGGGCGATGCCACACTTGGCAGTGCTGGCACGGCGATGGGTTCGGCAAACAGCAGCGCCGCGCGCAGCGCATGCCAGAGGCCGTATTCGGCATCGATCAGCAGGCCGAGCGGCGACGCGTGCAACGGCCATGCCCGTTTGGCCCAGCGCTGAAAGGGCTGCGGCGGCGTATCATAGGGATAGACCGCGCGCGCGCCATGCGCGCTGGCAATAGGCTCGATGACGCGCGCCACCCAGCGGTCGAGCGGGTTGGCCTCGACGTGTCGCGCGGCCTTAAAAGCCGGCCAGAGGGCGCCACCCGTATTGCCGATCATCAGGACCGTCGCGGTCGCCATACCGCGCGCACCTGTGGGCACGGCATCGCCCTCGGCAGGGCGAAACCCACCGCGCAGCACGAGGCCGTGCGCGGCGACGGCGGCGCCGATGCTCTCGTAGACGTCGTGCGCAACCGCTTCTGGCATTCAAACCTCGCGTCGCCTGCTTTACAGCCTTGCCTCGCGCGAGAAAAGCGCGCGGCGGCCGGAAAAAACACGACCAGGGCCTTGGCGACAGGGCGAACTTGTGGCTGCTGGGGCTCATGCCGCCAACAGCACCCGACCCATCCTGTCCCGGCCCGCCGCAGCGGTTCGGCCGGATTATGTTGTGCGTGACCGAGGACTGGTTCGCGTTGTCGCATTTCCGACCCCTGATCGCGCTGCTCGTCCGGCGGGCCGAGCGCGTCCTCGTGGTTGCCCGCTCGTCCGGACGGCTGGCCGAGATCGCAGCGCTTGGCGCCGATACGCTCGACTTCGACTATCATCGATCGTCGCTCAACCCCCGGCAGGAGCTGCAATCGGCACGACGGCTCGCGCGCCTCATCGGCGACTTCAAGCCGGACGTGCTGCACCTGGTGGCCATGAAGCCCATCGTGCTCGGCGGCCTCGCTGTGCGTGTGGCGGCCGTGCCCCACGTCGTGCTGCATCTGACCGGGCTTGGCTTTCTCGGCATCACAGAGACGCCCAAGGTCCGTCTGGTCCGCTGGATCGTGCTCAAGCATATCGCCGCCACCCTCCGGCGACCCGGCAGCTGGCTGCTGGTCGAAAACGAGGAGGACCTCGCCTATCTGCAAGCCGCCGGCATTCGCACCAATGGGCGCCACACTGTTCTCGGCGGCGCCGGCATCGATCCCGAACAGTTCCCAGTCCAGCCCGACCCCGGCAACGTTCCCGTTCGTGCCGCCTACGTGGGCCGCATGATCCGGCCCAAAGGCGTCGACGTTCTGATGGCCGCCTCGCGCCTGCTGGCTGACCGGGGCGCGCCGATCACCCTCGATCTCCATGGCGCCTCCGACGACGGCAACCCCGAAGCCATCCCGACGGCCGACCTCGCGCGCTGGAACGGCGAGGGCCACGGCCACTGGCACGGGCCGACCCAGGACGTGGCCGGCGTCTGGCGCCGCTCCGACATCTTCGTGCTGCCGGCGCGCAGCCGCGAGGGCCTGCCGCGCGCTCTGCTCGAAGCCGCAGCCTCCGGCCGGCCGGCCATCGTCACCGACGTGCCGGGGTGCCGCAGTTTTGTCCGCACCGGGGTCGAGGGGCTCATCGTGGCACCGTCCGATGCCAAGGCCCTGGCGGACGCGCTGGAAACCCTGGCGCGGGATGGCCCTCTGCGCCGGCGCATGGGAGCGGCCGGTCGCGCCCGCGTGCTCGATGGCTACACGATCGCGCAAGTGACCGCCGCGATCGACCGCAGTTACGACGCCCTCTTCAAGGGGAGCCTCAGCTCATAGCCGCTCAGGCCACCCTCGGGATGCATCGCCACCACGTGGCCGCCCTACATCTCGATCATCTTACCGGGGTTCATGATGCCGGCTGGGTCGAGCGCGCGCTTGACCGCGCGCAACAGATCGAGTTCCACCGGGCTCTTGTAGTGGTGGTTCTCTTCGAGCCGGATGCGGCCGATGCCGTGCTCGGCGCTGATCGAGCCGCGATGCTTGATGACGATGTCGTGCACGATGCGGTTGATCGCGCCGTATTCCTGCATGAACCGCTCCTGCGCCCAGCCCTCGGGACGCACGGGGTTGTAATGCAGATTGCCGTCGCCCACGTGACCGAAACAGCAATGGCGCACGCCGGGATACGCCGCCTCCACGGCGGCGTCCGCTTCCGCCACGAAGGCCGCGATATCGGAGACCGGCACGGAGATATCGTGGGCGATGGAGCCGCCGGCGGCGCGCTGACCGTCGGCCATGTCCTCGCGCATCTTCCATAGTTTGCGCGCCTGCTGCACCGAGCCCGCGATCACCGCGTCGACGATCGTGCCGGCTTCGGCCGCCGCCGCTAGCGCCTCTGACAGCGGCTCATACAGCGAACCGGGCGCGCCTTGGCTGCTGACGTCCATCAGCACATACCAGGGGTGGACCTCACGCATCGGATCGTCGTTGCCGGGCACGCCCTTGATCGTGAAGTCGACGATGGAGCGGCGGATCAGTTCGAACGCGGACACTGCGTCGCCCATCTGCGCCTTCATGGCGCTGAGCAGCGCCACGCTCTGCGCCGGGCTTTCTACGGCGATCCACGCGGTTTCCGACGCGGTGGGGCGCGGGAATAATTTTAGAACTGCGGCGGTGATGATGCCGAGCGTGCCCTCGCCGCCGATGAACAATTGCTTCAGGTCATAGCCGGTGTTGTCTTTGCGCAACCCCCGCAAGCCATCCCAGATGCGACCGTCGGGCAAGACCACTTCGAGGCCCAGCACCAGTGCGCGCGTATTGCCATAGCGCAGCACCTGCACGCCGCCCGCGTTGGTCGAGATGTTGCCGCCGATGCGGCACGAGCCCTGCGCGCCGAGGCTCAGGGGAAACAGCCGTTGCTCGGCCGCTGCCGCTTCCTGGATCTTCTGCAGGATCACGCCGGCATCCACCGTGATGGTGTCGTTGCCGAGATCGAGCGCGCGGATCGTGTCCATGCGGTCGACGCTGACGACCACTTCGCTCATCGCCTCGCGCGGCTGGCCACCAAACGTGAGCCCGGTGTTGCCGGCCTGAGGCACGATGGCGATGCGGTGCTCGGCGCAATAGCGCACCAGGGCTGCCGTCTCTGCCGTCGTTTTTGGGCGCAGCACGAGCGCCGTGTGCCCCTCGTAGCCGTAGCGCCAGCTCAGCCGATAGGGGCGTGTCGCATCGCTGCCTTCCAGAAAGGCCCCGGGGCCCGCGATGGCCTTGAGGGCTGCCAGATGGACATCGGCGACGGGTGCGGCGGTGTCGGCTTTCATGATGCACCCGTCTCGGCTATGGGACAACGAACCCGTCCCGCCTAACAGATCGTAGCCCGCAATGACAGATGCGCAACATCCGCCCCCCGATGGCCCACCGATCAAGCCCAATTTCGGCCGCCCCATCCATGGGTTCCGCCGCACGCTCGGCTATGAGACGAAGGTGTGGGCGGACCGCTACGCCGAAATTGCGCTGGCGATCGATGCGCGCCACGACAACAGCCACGGCAATGTTCACGGCGGCGTTTACTGCACGCTTTTGGACGCGGCGTGCGGGCATGCGGTGGCATGGTGCGGAGTACCGGGTCGTACAAGACTGGCTGTGACGATCACCCTGCAGACGACTTATCTGGCGCCCGCCAAATCGGGTGTGCTGGTGGCGAAGGCCTGGGTGCTGGACGTCAACGGCCGCGTCGCCAGTTGCCGCGGCGAGGTCTGGCTCGATGAAAAAATACTCTGTGCAACCGGACAGGCGAGCTTCATGTACATGCCCGGCAGCGAGGCACCCGAAGGCGTGCCCGTCGCCGCCCGCCGCGTGCCCATGTGAACCGTGCTGTGAACCGTGCTGTGAAGTATCGGGTGAATTTTCAGGGGCGCCGAACGTAACGTCATGATTGTGGCAGCCGGGCCGCCTCGAGCGCCGGGCGGCCCAGGATCATGTCGGCGGCCTTGGCGCCGATCATCAGCGTGGCCGCGTTGAGATTTGCCGACAGCATGGTCGGCATCACCGACGCATCGACAACGCGAAGGCCATCGACGCCTCGGACACGTAACTGGTCATCGACGACGGCCTGCTTGTCGCTCGCCGGTCCCATGCGGCAGGTGCCGGAGGGATGGAACGTGGTGGTGCCGCGCTCCTTGGCCGCCGCCATCAACTCCGCATCCGACTGCACGCCGGAACCGGGATAGTCCTCGTAGTCGTAATAAGGCTCGAGCGGCTTGGTGCGCAGCAGCCGGCGCGCCAGCTTCATGCCGGCGAGCAGCACGCGCCGGTCGCCTTCTTCGGCCAGATAGTTGGGCTGGATGATCGGCGCCTCGCACGGATCGTGCGAGCGAATGTGCACATAGCCGCGGCTGTCGGGACGCTGTTGCCAGGAGGCGACCGTCATACCGGGCTCGGATTCAAGCTGGCCCTGCACGCCCTCCTTGTAGCTGGCGGGGGTGAACGTCAGTTGTAGATCGGACGTGGCAAGACCAGGCTCGGAATGCCAGAAGCAATAGACCAGCGTCGGCGACAGCGCGAGAATGCCCTTCCGCGTCGTGACGTATTTGGCGATCTCGCGCGCCAGCGGCAGGCCGTGGGCCAGCTGGTTGATGGTGGGCACCTTCTTGACGCGGGCGACGAAGCGCGGCGCATAGTGATCCTTGAGGTTTTCGCCGACGCCGGCCAACGCGTGGCGCACCGGAATGCCATGACGACCGAGCAGATCGGGCGCGCCGATGCCCGACAGCTGCAGCAGCTGCGGGGAATTGTACGTGCCCCCCGACAGGATCACTTCGCGCCGCGCACCGACCGCCATGCCGGGACCACCGCGGCCGTCTTTGAGATAGCGGATGCCAGTGGCGCGGCGACCCTCGAAGATGATTTCGGTCGCGTGCGCCCCTGTGCGAACGGTGAGGTTCTGCCGCTTCATCGCCGGGTGCAGGAACGCGGTCGCGGCCGAGACCCGGCGCCCGTTTTGAATGGTGCGCTGGGCGTAGGATATGCCCTCCTGGATGCCGGCGTTGTAGTCGGGATTGCGCGGAATACCCAACGTCTGTGCGCCTTCTATAAAGGCCTCGCACAGCGGGTGAATCCAGTCGATATCGGTGACAGTCAGCGGCCCATCGCTGCCGCGATAGGTGGGGTCAGCCGCGCCTATGCGTGTTTCAAGGCTACGGAAATAGGGCAGTACATCGGCATAGCCCCAGCCTCGGTTGCCGAACTGCGACCAGGTTTCGTAGTCGAGCCGTTGGCCGCGATTGTAGACGTGGCCGTTGATGGAGCTGGAGCCGCCCAACGTCTTGCCGCGCGGCGCATAGACCCTGCGGCCGCCGGTCCACTCGCTGGGCTCCATGCTGTAGCCCCAGTTGATGGTGGTGTTATAGAACGTCTTGATGAAACCGGCGGGGATATGGATGAAGGGGTGCCAGTCGCGTGGACCCGCTTCGAGCACGCACACGGTGACACTCGGGTCTTCGCTGAGCTTGGCGGCCAGCACACAGCCGGCGGAACCCGCGCCGACGATCACGTAATCAAATGTATCCACGGATGCGTCCCGCCCCTAGGTTGATGCGCCCGAATTCGCCCTGCGGGCGAAATACGAAAGGCTTCGCCTCTCGTGCTCTCCGACGAGGGCTCGCCGCCCTCGACCTGCGCAGTGTTGCCCACATCCTCCCCAGACGGGTTTCAAAAGGGCTATGCCCTTTTGCGGGAGTATGAGGGCAGAGCCCTCATGAGCGGCAAACTCCAGCCTCAAGGCTTCTTGACCTGCGGGAACGTCTGGAATTCGACGTTTGCAAGCTGGCCATCGACCTTTTCGACCTTGCGGACGTAGATATCCTGGACGATGTCGCGCGTCTCAGCATCGATGGTGATCATCCCGCGCGGGCTCTCGAAGGTCATGCCCTTCATGGCGGCGAGCAGCGTGTCGCCATCCGACTTGCCGCCAGTCTTTTCCAGCGCCTTGTAGACTAGCGCCACACCATCGTAACCGCCCACGCCCATGAAGTTGGCGCGCAGGTTCGCAGACTTTTTCATGCCTTCGACGAATTGGGTATTGAGCGCGGATTTGTGCACAGCCGAGTAGTGATGCGAGGTGGTGATGCCGAGCGCCACGTCGCCGATGCCGTTGAGAATATCGTCGTCGGTCAGGTCGCCGGTGCCGATCAGCTTGATGCCGGACTTGTCGAGCCCGCGCTCGACGAACTGCTTCATGAAGACAGCGCCCGCGCCGGACGGCACGAACACGAAGAGGCCATCGGGCTTGGCGTCGGCGACGCGCTGCAGGAATGGTGCAAAGTCGGGATTGGCGAGCGGCACGCGCAGCTGTTCGCCGACCTCACCGCCGGCCGCCTTGAAACGTGCTGTAAAGGCCTTTTCGATGTCGATGCCGGGGGCAAAGTCTGAGACCAGCGTGACGACCTTCTTGACACCGTTCTTGGGCGCCCAATCGGCGATGCCGACAATGGTCTGCGAGGTGACCTGGCTGGTGCGGACGATGTAGGGCGAGCGATCGGGGATGATGGCGGTTGCAGCACCCATGATGATCATCGGGATCTTGGCTTCCGTCGCCACGGGCGCGGTCGCCATGGCCAGCGGCGTCAGGCCGAACCCGCCGATGACCGCGACCTTGTCGTTGGTGATCAGTTCGGCGGCGAGGCGTTTGGTGGTGTCGGCGACGTTGCCGTCGTCCTTGACGATCAATTCAATTTTGCGACCGGCCACCGTGTCGCCGTGCTGGGCGATGTAGAGCCGCGCAGCGGCCTCGATCTGCCGGCCGGTGGACGTGAAGGGCCCGGTGAGCGGCAGAATGAGGCCGATCTTGACGTTGTCCTCTGCGTGCACCGCGCTGGCGGCGAACAGGCTCGCAGCGCCCAGCAGGCTGGCTGCGCGGCGCCGCGTTATGCAAAGTCGAGTGATCATGGCAGGCGTCTCCCTCGGCCGGCATTAGTGCCAGACCCTTTTGTGCCGACGCAGGGAACCGGGAACGGCGCCAAGCGTCAATGGGAAAATGGTGGCCGGCAGGGGAACGAACAGTGTGCGCCTATGCGGGCGGCGACTGGCCAGCAGGTCGCGGCTTCCTGCTTGGGGCCCAGGACCGGCCACAGCAGTGTGTGCCGTGTGCCTCCTGACCCGCCCAAGGCTTATCGCCTTGCCTCCCTGCCGCGCGGCAGACCGACGACAAACTGATGGATTGCGGCGAGCGCTGGGGCCTGTGCGCCTGCAAAAAACCAGTGATCATGGCCGTCGAGTTCGACGAAACGGGCACCCGCGATGCGGTCGGCCGTCTCGCGGCCCGCCGCAACACGCACGGCCCGGTCGTGCCGTCGGTGCAGCACCAGCGTTGGCACCGAAACCCGCGGCAGCAGGTGTCTCACGTCGGTATCGCGCAGCGCTGCGAGCACGGTCCCGATGGTGCCTGGACTTGCGGACGCTCGCAGCAACCCGGCCCACCAGGCCCGCGCTTTTGGATCACTGGACAGGCTGGGTCCGAAGGTTTCAATCCCAGCAGGGCCGCCCCATTCGGCGACGAGTTGCCGGCGCCAATCGTCAAACTGGCTGGGCCGCAGCGCAAACGGATAATCAGGCGCCCAACTGCCCTTGGCCAACGAGCCGAACAGAATGAGGCCGGCTGCGAGGTGGGGTTCATCAACCGCGAACTTGATGCAGGCCGGGCCACTTTCCGACGCCCCAAGTAAAACGACACGACGGGAATGCGCCGCCCGCAGGACTGCGCTGATATCCGCAGCCGTGACGTCGACACCGGGGGCCAATCCGATCCGGTCGGACAACCCGATACCGCGACGATCGAACAGGATCAGTCGCCCGAGCGTCTGCAGCGAAGCCAGGAATGCTCGGCACAAGGGATACTCCCAGATGCGCTCCACGTGTGACACAAAGCCAGGCATGACCAGGATATCGAGGTCGCCGCTGCCGCAGGTCTGATACGCCAGATGCACGCCGGCGCCCTTGACATAAAGCGTTGTCGGTACGGCATGGAACGGCTGCGCCATGGTGGGGACAAGAAGTGCGTCGGTCTCCGCGTCTGGCGCCACCCCAAGCTCGTCAGCCAAACGCCGTGTCAGCGCCGCGTGATGCCGTTCTGCCGCACTTCGATCGCCTGCATGCAGGAGGCTGCGGATCAAATGGCGACCATAGACCTCGCTCAACGGATCGAGCGCGACGAGCCGCCCGGCGTAAGACGCCGCGGCAAAATATTGGCCGGCCGCAGTCTTGTCCTGAACGAGGCGCTCAAGTCCATGCATGAGCCGCCCTCTGAGCGCTTCGCGTCGATAGAACGCCCAGTCGTCGAATTCCGGGCAATTGCCCAAAGCGAAGCCCGCGAGGAAGTCGTCCTTGTAGACGTGGCAGGCGTCCTGAAAATCACCGCGATC
>JANYHP010000558.1 GCA_025359005.1 Hyphomicrobiaceae bacterium
CGTTTGCGGCAAGACTGGTGACCAAACGTCAGATGCAAAAGCTGCACTAGAAACCTAATGTTGCTAGTGTTCCTTATGGCGCTGACATTTGCTCACCAACATGCCGCGAAGGGAAGCAAATGTCAGCGCCGGAACACTAGAGCATTTTCCACCAAAGTGGACACCGGTTTGGTGCTGAAAATGCGACAAACAAAGGGCTAGAGCGCTTTCCTCGATCCAAACCAAGTGGAAAGCGCTCTAGGCGACGCGCGACGAACTACTCGTTGACCACTTGACCGAGGGTCCGTGGCTGCCGTTGGAAGACCGCAGCCGTTGTGGCAGCCGTCGTCTCAGCCTCGGCCTTGACCACCGCACGCATTGGCTGAGCGCCAATCCCGGTCTCGATCACCACATCGACGGGCCCGCCAACAAGAATGAGGTGCTCGACGCCGTCGCGGCGAACGAGCAGCAGCTTGCGACGGTTATCCACAGTCGTTTGCTCGACGACACCAAGCCGCCGCTCTGGCTTAGGGCCGAAAAAATTTCCCGCGATCGGCTCGCCGGTCATGTAGCTGCGCGCGGCCAAGCCGCCAGCAACCAACGCGATGGCTATAAAAAGGAGCAGAAAGAACCAGCTGAGCATTGTTTATCCTGTCACTTGGCAAAGGCCATCGGGGCAGCGCAGAGCGCCGCTGTGCGCCCCTCGACCCTGTCGTTAACGGGTTGCTAGCAGATTTTTAGCCGCGCTTTAACCCTAATGACTGCTTTCTGCCCCGGCGGACCTGGGGAAAACCTGCCGCCCGGGACCGAAGACCAGGCCCCGGCATGCCGATCGGTTCAAGCGCCGATCACCAGTGGCCAAGCCGGTATGAGTTGCCCCCGTTCATGCGTTCATCGTCCCCAGCTTTCGCCGTCTCATGGCAGCCCCTGCAAGACAAGCTTCTGCAGAATCAGAGTATCGTCCGTCTTATGGCGGTGATCGACGGACAGCGTGAACAGGCGGCGATGGGCCGGGCATGGTCGATGGCATCGATTGCGAAAGCCGTCGCCACCGTGCTCGCCGCAGCCATTGCCGTTGCCGCCGCCGTATCGATGATGGTGGCGACACGGTCCGCACAACCCGCCGGGCTTGCCATCCTGGCGCTGCTTGCCGTCACCGGCATCTTCTTCACATTCGGTCTACTCGCCGGCTTTGTTCGCTTCCAGGAAAGTGGCCAGGCACTCGAGATCGGCCGGGCTGTCGCCGAGGCCGACCAGCACGGGTTGCAGGTGATTGCCGACGACGGCCGCATCCTGTTTGCCAACACCGCCTTCATGGCCCTTTTCGGGACGGCGCAAAAATCCATCGAAGAACTGCTGGCATCCGATCCGCGCGCCGGTGAAGCCGTCTATCGGCTGGCCCGCGCTGCCGAACGCTCGGAGCCCCACTCGGAAGATATCGCCGTCCGCGCCCCCGCCCAGCGCTCATCCACCCTTCGGACGGATGTGCCTGCAGCGGGCCCGACGCGTTGGCTCAGGGTCTCGGTCAAGCCATTTCAGCCTTCGCAGGGCGTTTCCGACCGTCGCCAGATGACCCTGTGGCAGGTCGTCGAGATCACCGCCGACCGCGCCCGCGAACTCGGCGCCGTCAATGGCCTCTCCGAGCAACTTTCCTATTACGACCAGATGCCGCTTGGACTGTTCGCTGTGTCGCCCGATGGCCGCATTTCGCACGTCAATCGCACGCTGTCGACGTGGCTTGGCGTGCGCCCCGATCTGGTTCGCACCGCCAACTGGTCGCTCGCCGACATCTGCCCGCCCGAGGCCGCCGTGCTCGTACAGCATGCCGGCCGCCGCGCGCCGCACTCGGTCGAGCGCTTCGACGTCGATCTCGTCCGCGAGGATGGCCGTGTCATCCCGGTTCGCCTCGTCTGCCGCACCGGCGCGCACCCCGAGCGTGGCGATCCGCTCACTGTCCTGGTGTTTGACAAGGCTGCCGATCTGCCCGGCGATGGCGACACGCGCTCCCTCGAAGAGCGCTTTGCCCGGCTGTTCCACTCGGCGCCGTTCGCCATTGCCACGCTCGACCGGCAGGGCGGGGTGGTTTCTTCCAACGCCGCGTTCCAGCGCATGTGCGGCCAGACGGGCGCCGCCGGTGGGGCCAGCGCCAAACTGTCCGATCTCGTGCTGGCCGGTGCCTCCCCCGAAGACCGCCAGATGGTCGAGGCCGGTCTCGCCCGCGTCACCAGCGGCCGCGCGACGGCGGCGCCGTTCGAGGTTTCCTATGGCCCCGAGCAGCAGACCACCCGCCGCATTTATATGAACCCGCTGACCGTCGGTGCTGACCCGCGCGAAGCCGCCATTCTCTACATGCTCGACACCACCGAGTTGAAGGCGCTGGAACTGAAGTTCATCCAGAGCCAGAAGCTCGAGGCGGTCGGCAAGCTGGCCGGCGGCATCGCGCACGATTTCAACAACGTGCTGACTGTCATCATCGGCCTGTCCGACTTGTTGCTGCAGAGCCGCCGGCCGACCGACCCCGGCTACAACGACGTGATGCAGATCCGATCCAACGCCAACCGCGCGGCCGGCATGGTGCACCAGTTGCTCGCCTTCTCGCGCAAGCAGACCTTGAAGCCGGAAGTGCTGACGCTCAACGACGTCATCCAGGACTTTGGCTATTCGCTGAACCGCTTGCTGGGCGAGAAGATCGACCTCAAGCACACGCCCGGTCGCGACCTCTGGTTCGTGAAGGCCGACAAGACCCAGTTCGACCAGATCCTGATCAACCTCACCGTCAACGCCCGCGATGCCATGCCGAAAGGCGGCCGCCTCACCATCCGCACCCGAAACGTCTCGATCCGTGAGAGCCTGAAGCTGGCCAGCCAGAACGTGACGGCTGGCGAGTATGTGGCGATCGAGGTGGAAGACACCGGCACCGGCATGCCGGCCGAGATCGTCGCCAAGATCTTCGAGCCCTATTTCACGACCAAGGACGTGGGCAAAGGCACCGGTCTCGGGCTGTCGACCGTCTACGGCATCGTCAAGCAGACCGGTGGCTACATCTTCTGCGACAGCGTCCAGGGCCGCGGCACCACGTTCCGCATCTATCTGCCGCGCCACATCGCCACCGAAACGGCCCCCGTGGCCGAACCGCAGGTCAAGGCCGGCCCATCGAGCGATCTTTCAGGCACCGGCCGCGTCCTGCTGGTGGAGGACGAGGACGGCGTGCGCTCGTTCGCCATGCGCGCGCTGCAGCGGCAGGGCTACGAGGTCTTCGAGGCTTCGTCGGGCGTGGAGGGGCTGGAAGTGATGGAGCGTGAAGGCGGGCGGGTTGATATCATCGTCTCCGACGTGATCATGCCCGAGATGGACGGCCCGACGATGTTCAAGGAGCTGCGCAAGACGCACCCCAACCTCAAGATCATCTTCGTCTCGGGCTATCCCGACGACGCCTTCAAGAACGGCCTCGGCGAGAACGACACCTTCGCCTTCCTGCCCAAGCCCTTCACGCTGTCCCAATTGGCCGAAAAGGTCAAAGAGCAGCTCGGACGCTAAGGCTTCCCGTCGAGCGATTGACGCTGCCCTGGGCCGCCCGTTGAAGCGAGCGGCGGTTTCGGCTAGGGATGCATCATGATCTGCCACCGCGACATCGCCGGTTCGATCCGAATTACGCTCCCCGCCGCCTGAGGGCGCCGGGGTAATTTGCGCGCGGCCCCTTCGTTGGGCCATTCGCGCGTTTGGTCGCGATCCGTTTCCATTGCGAGCCGCCCGGCTCCCCAGATGACATAGGTTCCCATGAGCACCGATACACCGGCCAGCGCCGCCCCTGCGCGCGACTGGGGCAAGACGCTGTTTCTCCCCAAGACCGACTTCCCCATGAAGGCAGGCTTACCGCTGCTCGAGCCCAAGCTGCTCGAACGCTGGGCCCGGATCGATCTCTATACCAAGCTCCGCGCCGCTTCGAAGGGCCGCGCCCGCTTCACGCTGCACGACGGCCC
>JANYHP010000607.1 GCA_025359005.1 Hyphomicrobiaceae bacterium
GCTGCGTGCGCACCTGCAGCGCACCTTCCCGCAGTGCCCGGTTGGACCACGGCGCCACCACATGATTGACCAGCGTCACCGCAAGTGCCACCACCAGCCCCATGGCGAACAGCGGCCGCACCAGCCGCCACGTCGGCGCCCCGCTGGCCGTCATGATGATGAGTTCGCTGTCGCCGGACAGCCGATTAATGACGTGCAGGCTCGAGATCAGCACCGCGAACGGCGCGATGAAGCCGATCAGGCTCGGCAATGCCAGCGACGTCAGCTTCAGAAACAAAAGCGCGTCCTGGCCCTGCGACGTCATGATGTCGAGCTGCCGCAACGCCACGCCGATCCACGTCACCGTCGAGAGCGACGACAGGATCAGCAAAACCGCGCCGATCGATTGACGGAAGATGTAGCGGTCGAGAATGGTCATGCGGTGCGTGTTGTTCCGCTCAACGCTATGGCTCTGATGTTCAATCGCATTTCGATGATCCTTCCGGACCTCCCCGCCTGGTTGTGACGCCTTGTCGTGATCGCCACAGACTCGGTTCGAACACCCCACCCGGCGGTCCCATAGCAAGATGGCCGAACCGTGTCGCGTGCCCGCATATCCCTGTCCGTCGGCAGGCACGGCGCCACCCCCGCCCAAAGGCTTGCCCCATCCCCCCAAGCCTTTGACGGCCAATGCGGTTCACCGTAAAGGATGCGGGCGATTTGGATTGCAACCCGAAACGCGAGCCGAGCCCGTGTGGGCACGGCCCATCCGACCTCCCACCCACGAGCCTCGCCGTGATCGAAGATTTCCACCGCATCAAGCGCCTACCGCCCTACGTGTTCGCCGAAGTGAACCGTCTCAAGGCCGCGGCGCGAGCGCGGGGCGCGGATATCATCGACCTCGGCATGGGCAACCCCGACCTCGACGCACCCCAGCACGTGCGTGACAAGATGGTGGAAGCCATCGCCAAGCCGCGCGTCGACCGCTACTCGGCCTCCAAGGGCATCCCCGGGTTGTTGCGCGCGCAGGCGGCTTATTACGACCGCCGTTTCCAGGTCAGGCTCAAGCCTGAAACCCAGGTCATCGCCACGCTCGGGTCCAAGGAAGGCTTCGCCAACATGGCGCAAGCGATCACCGCGCCGGGCGATGTGGTGCTGGTGCCGAACCCGTCGTATCCGATCCACGCCTTCGGTTTCGTCATGGCCGGCGGCGTCGTACGCTCGGTCCCGGCCGAGCCGACGCCGGCGTTCTTTCCAGCACTCGAACGGGCGATGATCCACTCCATCCCCAAGCCCATCGCGCTGGTGGTGTGCTATCCGGCGAACCCGACGGCGCACGTGGCGACGCTCGATTTCTATCGCGATCTCGTCCAGTTCGCCAAAAAGCACGAGATCATGCTGCTATCCGATCTTGCCTACGCCGAGGTCTACTTCGACGACAAAAACCCGCCGCCGTCGCTGCTGCAGGTGCCGGGCGCCATGGACGTCGCCGTCGAATTCACGTCAATGTCCAAGACGTTCTCCATGGCCGGTTGGCGCATGGGGTTCGCGGTCGGCAACGAGCGCATGCTGGCAGCATTGGCGCGCGTAAAATCCTATCTCGACTACGGCGCCTTCACGCCCATCCAGGTGGCGGCGACGGCGGCGCTGAACGGCCCGACCGAGTGCATCGACGAGATGCGGCAAACCTACAAGAAGCGTCGCGACGTGATGATCGAAAGCTTCGCCGGCGCCGGCTGGGTGATCCCCGAGCCGCAGGCGTCGATGTTCGCCTGGGTCAAGATCCCCGACGCTTATGCCAAGCTCGGCAGCCTGGAATTCTCCAAGCTGCTGGTCGAAAAGGCCGAGGTGGCGGTGGCCCCTGGCATCGGCTTTGGCGAGCACGGGGACGAATACGTCCGCATCGCGCTCGTCGAGAACGAGCACCGCCTCCGCCAAGCCGGCCGCAATCTGAAGAAGTTCTTTGGCGCCGGCACCGACAGCCTGCACAACGTCATTCCGTTGGCAAAACAGGCGTGAGCGGGGGGGGGGGCGCGGTGCCTCCAGGTTCGTCATCTCACAGCAAAAGGTCAGGGCATGCGCACTCTTACCATCGGCGATGTCACCATCACCTCCATTATCGAGCGTGACGGGCCTTGGCGAACGCCTGAGGCGATGTTTCCTGCCTATGATCCGGTTATCGGCCGAGAGCATCTCAGAACCCTGGCACCGGAGGTTTACGATCCGGTGTCAGGCAGGATGGTGATCACCTACCAGACCTTCGTCGTCCGCACGCCATGCCACACGGTGCTTGTCGATACCTGCACGGGCGACCACAAGGGCTATCCCGCGCCGATGGATTTCGACAAGCAGCCATGGCTGGACAATTTCGCAAAAGCGGGTCTTCGGTTCGACGACATCACACACGTCTTCTGCACGCATCTGCATATCGATCATTGCGGCTGGAACACGGTGTTGCGCGATGGGCGTTGGGTGCCGACCTTTCCCAAGGCAAAATATATTTTTCACAAAACCGAATACGCGGCCTGGGAAGCCTTGACCCGCGAGGGCAAGAACCCACCCGGCAACGTCTGGACCTACAACTGCCGGCCCATTGTCGAAGCGGGCCAGGCGCTGCTGGTGGACGACACCTATGCGCTCGACGACACATTCACGCTGATCCCGACACCGGGTCACAGCCCCGGCCATTGCTGCGTCGATATCCACTCCAAGGGCCAGCGCGCGGTCGTGACCGGCGACCTGATGCATCATGCGCTGCAGTGCCGAATGCCCGAACTCTACACCATCTTCGACACCGACACGGCAGCCGGTATCCAGTCGCGCCGCCGCTTCTTCGAGACCGTTGCGGGCACGCCCGCCATTCTGCTGCCTGTGCACTTTCCGAGCCCGACTGCAGGGCGCATCACGACGCTGGGGACCGGGTTTGAGTATACGTTCGTGCGGTAATTGGGACGTCGGCGCGCGCTGCGTGCGGCACGGTGCGTTGTTCCGTGTGACATTCGACGTCTGAGTACCGCGACAAGCAGCCGTGGTCATTTGTAAGTGCGACCGCGATCTTTCAGATAGACGTCCGTCTGTGAAACCTGACATGCAACGAACCGAGCACACCGCGTGACCCTCAAACTCGACCTGCTCGCCGACGAACCTTTGAAGATCGGCATCGCCGGCCTCGGCACGGTCGGCGCCGGCTTGCTGCATCTGTTGGAGCGCCACGGCGGCCGCCTGCGCGATCAGGTCGGCCGTCCCATCAAGCTGATGGCGGTGTCGGCGCGTAACCGCACGAAAGATCGTGGTGTGTCGCTGTCGGGCGTGCGCTGGGTCGATGATCCCGTGAAACTCGCGGCCGACCCGGCCATCGACCTGTTCGTCGAACTGATCGGTGGCGACGAGGGCGTGGCGAAAAAGGCTATCGAAGCCGCGCTGAATGCCAAGAAACACGTCGTCACCGCCAACAAGGCGCTGCTCGCCAAGCACGGCGTCGAACTGGCCAAGCTCGCCGAGAAGAACGGCGTCGCGCTGAATTTCGAGGCGGCAGTGGCGGGCGGCATTCCCGTCATCAAGACCATGCGCGAGGCGCTCGTCGGCAACGAGGTCAAACGCGTCTACGGCATCCTCAACGGCACCTGCAACTACATCCTCACCAAGATGCAGCAGGAAAAAGCCTCGTTCGCCGACGTGCTAAAAGAGGCGCAGGCCAAGGGCTATGCGGAAGCCGACCCCACCTTCGACATCGGCGGCTTCGATACCGCCCACAAACTCACCTTGTTGACCGCGTTGGCCTTCAACACCCGTGTCGCCTTCGATCAGGTGCACATCGAGGGCATCCAGTCGATCACCGCGCAGGATATCGAAGCGGCGGATGAACTGGGGTTCCGCATCAAGCTGCTCGGCGTCGCGCTGATGACCGACAGCGGCATCGAGCAACGCGTGCACCCGGCCATGGTGCCCAAGGAAGCGGCCATCGCCCAGGTCTCCGGCGTCACCAACGCGGTCGCCATCGACGGCGATTTTTCGGGCAATCTGCTGCTGATAGGCCCCGGCGCCGGCGCCAAGGCGACGGCCTCCGCCGTGGCCAGTGATATCGTGGATGTCGCCGCTGGCTTCATCCTGCATCCGTTCGGCGTGCCGACGGCGCGGCTGAAAACCTACAAGCGCGCCAAGCTCGGTCAGCACCAGGGCGCCTACTACATCCGCCTCACGGCGTTCGATCGCCCAGGTGTGATGGCCGCGATCACCAAGCGCATGGCCGAGCGCGAGGTCTCGCTCGAAAGCCTCGTCCAGCGTTCGCCGCGTGGCGTCCCCGGCGCCCAGGCCTCCATCGTCATCATCACCCACGACACGACCGAAGAAGCCATCCGCAAAGCCCTCGACGCCATCGAAGCCGACGGAAAAGTCGCCGAAAAGCCCCAGATGATCCGCATCGAGCAGTTGTGATTGCCTGTAGGGTGCAATAGGCCCTCCGGCCGTATTGCGCCTGCGGTGTCTTTGGCTGGTGCAATACGCTTCGCTCTTGCACTCTCCAGGGCTTCCGATACCACGGCCGTAGGGAAGATGACTTGATGACCGCAGCAGCCCTGCCCGACTATTCCGCCCTCATCGCCGAAGCGCACGCGTGGGCGCGGCCGATCAAGCCGACGCGCAAGTGCGAGGCGGCCACCGTCGCCGCCGTCATCGTGACCGCTTCCGGCAAGCACTATTCCGGCGTCTCCGTGGAGTTCGCCTGTGGCATGGGCTTCTGCGCCGAGCACTCAGCCGTCGCCGCCATGCTGAAGGAGCACGAGACGGTGATCGCCCACGTGGTTGCAGTGCACAAATCCGGAAAAGTGTTCCCGCCCTGCGGCCGCTGCCGCGAGATGATGTGGCAACTCGACCACAAGAACCGCGATGCTCTCGTCATTCTTGGCCCGGCGTTAGCGAAACCGCTTTACCAATTGCTGCCAAATCCGGCGTACGACTGGAGTTGAGGGCGTGCAAACCGCACTTGTCAGTGTAAAAGGACGCTCTCAAGAGCGCCTTCCACGTCGTGCGGCTCGGACACGCGCTCCAGACACTTTGTTTGTCGCATTTTCTGCGGTTTGCCGGGACCCACTTAACCGGAAAATGCTCGAGGGAGAACGCCATGACCAACACGAAAACCGCCAGCGGCCAGCCGGGGCTCGACCGCGTTCTGGCGATCGAAATCGCCCGCGTCACCGAGGCGGCGGCGATCGCGTCGGCCCATTGGCGCGGTCGTGGCGACAAGAACTCGGCGGACGGCGCCGCGGTCAAGGCCATGCGCGAAGAGTTGGCAAAGGTTAATTTCAAGGGGCGAGTCGTCATCGGCGAAGGCGAGATGGACGAAGCGCCGATGCTGTACATCGGCGAGGAGGTCGGCACCGGCCACGGCCCGGAAGTGGACATTGCCGTCGACCCGCTGGAGGGCACGACGATCTGCGCCGAGGCCGAGCCGAACTCGCTCGCCGTCATCGCCATCGCCGAGCGCGGCGGCCTGCTGCACGCCCCCGACATGTACATGGACAAGATCGCCATCGGTCCCGGCTATCCCGACAACCTGATCGACATCGATGCGTCGCCCGCCGACAACATCCGCAAACTCGCCAAGGCCAAGGGCGTCGGCATCGAGCGCATCACCGTCTGCATGCTCGGCCGCCCGCGCCACGAGGAGTTGCTGCGGCAGGTGCGCGCGTCCGGCGCCTCCGTCCGCCTCATCCGCGATGGCGACATCGCCGGCGTTATCTGGACCACCGACCCCGGCAAGAGCGGCATCGACATGTATCTGGGCTCCGGCGGCGCACCGGAAGGCGTGCTTGCCGCTGCCGCGTTGCGCTGCATCGGCGGTCAGATGCAAGGCCGCTTGCGGCCCGACAAGGGCGCCGAGGGCGCGGCCCAGATCGCGCGCGCACACGCCATGGGCATCAAGGACATCAAGCGCGTCTACACGATGCAGGAAATGGCGTCGGGCGATGCGATCTTCTCGGCCACCGGCGTTACCGACGGCTCGCTGCTCGACGGCGTCCATTTCCGCGGCGAGTTCGCCGAAACGGAATCGGTCGTCATGCGCGCCCGCACCGGCACCGTACGCCGCATCAAAACCACCTTCCGCATCTTGAAGCCCAAGACACCGGCCTGAAATCGGCGCTCGCGTACGCAAGCACATCGCGCTCGGCATCCTCGGGCAGGTGGTCCGCCCCTCGGCCACCTGAGACGGCTCGAAAAATGGCGCGTTTTCAGACGGCCAGGAGTTCATCAAGGAACTCCCGAACCGTTGGGACAACACTGTCGCGAGCCTATTCCGCGGCTCTCACATGGCGCTCCTTCAAACGCACGTGCAGTCTACTCCGCAGCTTCCGGCTTGGCGTCCACATACAGTTTGCCACCGCCGGCGAGGAATTCCTCGCTCTTCGCCGCCATGCCTTCCAGCGCTGCGCGTTCGTTGTCGCCCATGGCGAGCACCTCCTTGCGGAGGTCTTGCGTGATCTTCATGGAGCAGAATTTCGGCCCGCACATCGAGCAGAAGTGCGCAACCTTGTGGGCATCTTTGGGCAATGTCTCGTCGTGATAGCTGCGGGCGGTGTCGGGATCGAGCGCAAGGTTGAACTGATCCTCCCAACGGAAATCGAAGCGCGCGCGGCTGATCGCATCGTCGCGGAGTTTTGCGGCGGGGTGGCCCTTGGCAAGATCGGCAGCGTGGGCGGCGATCTTGTAGGTGATGACGCCGACTTTCACGTCGTCGCGGTTGGGCAGGCCCAAGTGCTCTTTCGGTGTGACGTAGCAGAGCATGGCGCAGCCGAACCAGCCGATCATGGCCGCCCCGATGCCGGAGGTGATATGGTCGTAGCCCGGTGCGATGTCGGTGGTGAGAGGCCCGAGCGTATAGAACGGTGCCTCGGCGCAGACCCTGAGCTGCTTGTCCATGTTCTCGCGGATCTTGTGCATGGGCACATGGCCGGGGCCTTCGATCATCACCTGGCAGCCCTTGGCCCACGCGCGATGCGTCAGTTCACCGAGCGTTTCCAGTTCGGCGAACTGCGCGCGGTCGTTGGCGTCGGCATTGGAGCCGGGGCGCAAACCGTCACCCAACGAGAACGACACGTCGTACTTGCGCATGATATCGCAGATGTCGTCGAAGTGGGTGTAGAGGAAGCTCTCCTTGTGATGGGCAAGGCACCAGCGCGCCATGATCGAGCCGCCGCGGCTGACGATGCCGGTGACGCGCTTGGCTGTGAGCGGCACGTAGGCCAAACGCACGCCGGCGTGAATGGTGAAGTAGTCGACGCCCTGCTCGGCCTGTTCGATGAGCGTGTCGCGGAAGATTTCCCAGGTGAGCTTGATCGGATCGCCGTCGACTTTTTCCAGCGCCTGATAGATCGGCACGGTGCCGATGGGCACCGCCGAATTGCGCATGATCCACGAGCGGATGTTGTGGATGTTGCGGCCGGTCGACAGATCCATGACCGTGTCGGCACCCCAGCGGGTGGCCCACACCAGCTTCTCGACTTCTTCGGCGGCACCTGAGGTGACGGCGGAGTTGCCGATGTTGGCATTGATCTTCACCAGGAAGTTGCGGCCGATGGCCATCGGCTCCAGTTCGGGATGATTGATGTTCGCTGGAATGATGGCGCGGCCGCGGGCGATTTCGGCGCGGACGAATTCGGGCGTGACGAAGTGGCGCGCGGCCGCGCGATCATCCCCAGCAACATCAACCACCCCGAACTCGAACCCGTCATCATCGGCCGCAACTTCCTGGTCAAAATCAACGCCAACATCGGCAAT
>JANYHP010000274.1 GCA_025359005.1 Hyphomicrobiaceae bacterium
GAGGCCGGACGCGCCGCGCCGGTCTAGTTAATCGACTGCCCGTTTGAAGCCGTGTTCAAGCTCGATATGCAAGCATCCTGTGTGAGACTAGTATGCCGATGCCGACGCTGACAAGCGACCGTTTGAGCGACCGTTTTACGACTGTCGAATGCACGCGACGAGTTCCGGGGAGTGGCACATGGAGATTGCAAGCATAGACGTGTCGAGCCTTTTTGCCGGCGCCTCGGAGCAGCGCACTGCGACCGACAGAGCGATCCACATGTCCGCGACTGCAACCGGCTTCATGACCATCTCAGGCTTACCTGCCGCGTTGGCACCAAGCAAAATATTGCGCCAGGATTTGTTGCGCATCTTCACGCTCCCCGACGCTGAGAAGCGCCACTTGCTGCGCCGCAACTTCGACCCGAGCCGGGCCAACCAATATCGTGGCTTCTTCCCTTTGCAGCCCAGCTCGGCTTCCTACAAGGAGGGCATCGATATGGGGCCGGACGTCGCCTATGACGACTGGCGGCCTGACGCGTCCGATCCCCTGACCGAGAGGACGCCCCTTCCCTCTGAAGTTGCGCTGCCCGGCTGGCACGCCGCCGTGCGCGCCTACTATCGGGGCATGGAGCAACTTGGTTCGCAGGTCATGAGATCGCTGGCACGGAGTCTCGAATTTCCAGAAAAGACTTTCGACGTCTATTTCGATGGTGGAATCTCGACCCTTCGCCTGATCCGCTATCCGGTCCGGGATCCTGCATCGCTTGTTGGTGCCGACGCTGCGAAGATCTGGGTCGATCATAAGGGCGCGCGCCGTGCGTTGATTGGCGCCGCACATATCGATTCTGGTTTCGTCACGTTGCTTGCCCAGGACGGTGTCGAAGGCCTGCAAGCGAGAGCCGCCGACGGTCGATGGGTCGACGTTCCGCCCGTCGAGGGCTCAATGGCAGTCAATTTCGGCGGCCTGCTCGAGCGCTGGACTGGTGGACGCATCAAGGCGACTGAGCACAGGGTGCTCGGGCCCGGCCGCGAGCGATATTCGATCCCGTTCTTCTACGAGCCTCGCGTCGATGCGGTCATCCGGCCGCTATCTGGTGGAGCGCCATTCGATCCCTTCACATACGGTGATCATCTCTGGGCGGCCATGACGAAATTCGTGGAATTTAGTGATCTTGCAGGGTTGCGAGCGCCCAGGGGGCTGCGCTAAACCTAAGAGTGTCTTCTGTCAGTTTCGCCCCAAGGCTAGATACGCCAGGGCGCGGCGGCGTCGACATCGATCTCATATTTGACAATTGCAGCGCCAATTGTCGAGCGGGGAACAAGTCCATCGCGCGCCAACGCATCGAGCGCTGCGAGCGCTATGTGCCGACGGTCGATCTCGAAAAAACGGCGCAGCGCCGCACGCGTATCGCTGCGGCCGAAGCCATCGGTGCCCAGTACCACGTAGCGGGCGTCAAGATGTGCTGCAATCAGCAGCGGGAGCGCGCGAACGTAATCAGTCGCCGCGACGATTGGCGCAGACCCAGCAAGCAGTCCGTGCACATGTGACGTGCGTTCGGCGTCGGTGGGGTGCAGCCGATTCCAGCGTTCGACGTCGTTCGCGTCACGCGCCAGTTCGCTGAAACTCGTCACGCTGAAGATTTCTGAGCTGACGCCCCAGTCGTCGGCGAGCAGATCAGCCGCAGCAATGACTTCGCGCAAAATGCTCCCTGACCCGAGCAGCCGGATGCGGCCTTTTGGGTCTGAAGAATGAGCGCCTTGCGCCGCGCGGCCACCAAAGCGGTACATGCCCTTGAGCACGTCACCTGAAACGCCCGTCGGCAAAGTCGGTTGCGGATAGTTTTCGTTCATGACGGTCACGTAGAAGAACTCGTCGCTTTGCTCGTCCATCATCGAGCGCGCACCATGGTCGAAGATCACGGCCAGTTCACCAGCGAAGGCCGGATCATAGGCGCGGCAGTTGGAGATGGTCGCGGCGACGATGTGGCTGCTGCCGTCCTGGTGCTGGAGGCCCTCGCCGCCGAGCGTGGTGCGGCCGGCCGTGGCGCCGAACAGGAACCCGCGGGCGCGCTGGTCGGCGGCGGCCCAGATTAGATCGCCGACACGCTGGAAGCCGAACATCGAGTAGTAGATGTACATCGGCAGCATCGCCTCGCCGTGCACACTGTAGGACGTTGCCGCCGCGGTCCACGAGGCCAAGGCGCCTGCCTCGGTAATGCCTTCCTCCAGCAACTGCCCGTTCTTTGCTTCGCGGTAGCTCAGCATGGAGGCCGCGTCCTCCGGTTCATAGAGCTGGCCGACCGGCGAATAGATGCCGATCTGCCGGAACAAGTTGGCCATGCCGAAGGTGCGGGCTTCATCCGCAACGATGGGCACGACGCGCGGTCCGATGGACTTATGGCGCAGCAGATTGCTGGCGAGGCGCACCAGCGCCATTGTTGTGGACATCTCCTTGCCATCAGCATTGATGGCGAAATCGGCATAGTCTTGAAGGGGCGGTATCGAGAACCGCGGCGCGACAGTTTTGCGTGACGGCAGGAACCCGCCGAGGTCTGCGCGGCGCTCTTTCAGATAGGTGATTTCACGACTGTTTTCGGATGGGCGATAGAATTTCAGTTGGGCGACATCGTCATCACTCAGCGGCAGTGCGAAGCGGTCGCGAAACGCCTTCAGGCCCGCGACGTCGAGCTTCTTGGCCTGATGCGCTGTCATGCGGCTCTCGCCAGCGCCGCCCATTCCAAAGCCCTTTTTGGTCTTGGCCAGAATGACGGTCGGACGGCCCTTGTACTCTTTGGCGGCCTTGAACGCTGCGTGCAGTTTGCGGAAATCGTGACCACCACGCCGCAGCGCGTCGATTTGGGCGGCCGACATATGCGCGACCAACGCCTCTACCTCTTTGTCCTCACCGAAGAAATTGGCGAGATTGTAGGCGCCGTCCTTCGCCCCGAGCGTCTGGTATTTGCCGTCCACCGTGGCTGCAAATCGCTTCAGCAGCGCGTGATGGGTGTCGCGCGCAAACAGCTCGTCCCAGTCCGAACCCCACAGCACCTTTATGACATTCCAGCCGGCACCGCGAAAGATCGACTCCAATTCCTGGATGATCTGGCCATTGCCACGCACAGGGCCATCGAGGCGTTGCAGATTGCAGTTGATGATGAAGGTGACGTTGTCGAGCTTTTCGCGGGCCGCGAGCGAGAGGGCGCCGAGGCTTTCCGGCTCGTCCATTTCGCCGTCGCCGAACACGCCCCAGACATGCCGGCCGTCGGTGTCGGCTAGGCCGCGATCCCGCATGTAGCGCATGAAGCGCGCGTGATAGATCGCGCTGATGGGACCTAGGCCCATCGATCCGGTCGGGAATTGCCAGAACGACGGCATCAACCAGGGATGCGGATACGACGAGAGCCCGCCACCCGCCACCTCTTGCCGGTATCGCGCGAGTTGTTCTTCTGGCATGCGCCCTTCCAGGAAGGCGCGCGCATAAACCCCCGGGGCGGAATGGGGCTGTAGGAACACCAGATCGCCGCGCCGCTCGGGACTGTCTGCGCGAAAGAAATGATTGAAGCCCGTCTCGAAGATTTCGGCCGCTGAGGCATAGCTCGCAATGTGCCCGCCAAGGTCGCCGTAGGCCTGATTGGCGCGCATGACCATGGCAAGCGCGTTCCACCGGATGATTGACGTAACGCGTTCTTCCGTCGCGAGATCGCCGGGATAGGGACCTTGGTCGTCGAGCGAGATGGTGTTGCGATAGGGCGAGTACGGCAGCACATCAGGATTGACCGCCAGATCCTGCGCCTTCGCGCCAAGGCGTTCGAGCAGAAAGCGGGCGCGATCGCGGCCACAGTTGCGAACGACGCCTTCAAGTGACGCCAGCCAGTCGCGTGTCTCGTCGGGGTCGCTGTCGTGCGGTACGCCGAGTGTAGGTCCAGTCATCGCAATCGCTACCTTCTAACGGCTCCCGCCACTCGCTAGTGCAGCGCATCTGACGTTTGGT
>JANYHP010000642.1 GCA_025359005.1 Hyphomicrobiaceae bacterium
TAGTGTAGCTTTTGCATCTGACGTTTGGTTGCGAGCCAGGCCGAGGGCGGGTACCAAACGTCAGATGCGCTACACTAGAGACATCATTGACTGAGTGAGGCGTTCAACGCGCCCTAGTTGATACCTGCCAAACCGCACCACCGATCAACCAAGGCGCGGCGCCACACCAGCACCAAGGGCCAGAAATGCGATGACCCCAATGCGCTCCGCATCAGCAGAGACAGCCCGGTCGCTGCTGATGATCATCAGGGAACGCGTGCTGCTCTCCGTCTTTGCAATGCTCTGTGTCCTGCCCGGACCGAGCGCGAAAGCGGACACAGCATCCGACGTCCGAGCCCTGTACCAGCAGTTCGTCACGGCGCAGAACGCTGGCGATCTGGCGACGGTGCGCTCGCTCTTGTCCGACAAAGCCGACTTCCTGTGGGTCACCGACGGCATCGCCGTATGGGGACGCGACGCGACGATCGAGCGGATGAGCCTATTCCAGAAATCCGAAATCTGGCGGGTCGAACCTAGCCTCGATAAGTCCCGGACCGTCGAACTGGGATCGGACGTGGCGATCTTTCATCTGCCGCTGGCTCTTGTCATCGGCTCGTCATCACCAGGCCCAAGTCGCCTCAAGTTCCTGGTAGAAGTCGTCTGCCACAAGACAGCGGCCGGCTGGCGCATCGCAGCGCTTCTGACGACCACGGAAAAGGGTGAGTAGTGCCAGTTTCCGCAGCGTACACGTCAACTGCCGCATGAGACGTCGATCCCCCGCCGGCACCCAAACCCATCATGAGTGCAGCATACCTTTTTGTGCCGAACGAGATCCGTGGGCCAAACAGCAAACGGATGTGCCGCATCATGCATTTGTCCGGGATGAAGCGCCGGCGTTGAATTGCTATGACGATCCTGTCGCAGCGATGTCACGCCGCGCGTTCCGTTGCAAGCAAAGCCGCGGCAAACAACGCCTGGAGAAGAGCCGTGAGCGCCCACATCGACACCACGCTTTCGGGTCTGCCGAGGACCGTGCGGAGAGCCGCCATGGAAATGCATGAAATCCGCTATTTTCTAGCGGTCTGCGACTCGCTCAATTTCACGCGCGCAGCCGAGCACTGCAACGTCTCCCAACCATCCCTGACACGCGCAATTCAGGTCCTCGAAGCCAAGTTGGCCGGTGGACCCCTCATCAACCGGGAACGCGGAAAAACGCATTTGACAGAACTCGGGCGCCTTATGGAGCCCTACTTCCGCGAGATGCTCGCCAACGCGGACGAAGCGCTGTCCACAGCACGCAACTATGCCAATGCTGCATCGGGGACGTTAAAGCTGGGCCTCATGTGCACGATCGGACCGGCCAGAATGATTGCTCTCTTGGCCAGCCTCCGAAATCTTTATCCGCAGATCCGCTTGCAACTGCTCGATGGAGCGGCCGCCACACTCTACGATCAGCTGGTCAGCGGCGAGTTGGACGCGGCGATCTTCTGTCGTCCTGACCCGCTCGACGAGGCTCTGCACTTCATGCCGCTCTATCGCGAGCGCTTCATGGTGGCCTTTTCTCCCGGCCATCCGTGGACCGATCGCGAGACCATCTCATTGAGCGACCTGCACGGACAGGCCTATCTCAACAGGATCAGCTGCGAGTACAATGATCATATCGATGCCGTGATGGCCAAGCAGGGCGTCGTGCCGGTATACCCCTATGAAAGCGAGCGTGACGACTGGATTCAGTCGATGATCATGAGCGGGTTTGGCTGCACGACAATACCTGAATTCGCCATTACGATCCCCGGCCTGCCCTCGCGTCCGCTGGTCGACCCCGAGGTCTACCGAACCGTCAACCTGGTCACCGTGCGCGGTCGCCCGCACGGACCTGCGGTGGGCGCCCTCGTGCACGTGGTGAAAAAACATGTCTGGCGGGACTCACCACGATCAGCGGACACACAGACGCCCGCCGGAACATGACCGCTCTGTGTCCAAGCGCGACCAGTGACCCCGCGGACAGCCGACCACCCGCACGGCGCCGAACGCGGCTCGCGCGGCTGCGGCGGCGCTGCGTGCGCGATCTGGCTTGGCAGCATCTGTCATGGAACCGGGCTCAGAATTTTAATGTTGGAACGTAATTCGAGGACGCGATGGCCAAGAACGAACAACGGACTGCCAAGCATGCCAAATCGTTGAATATCGCGCTGCAAGGCGGTGGCTCGCATGGCGCCTTCACATGGGGCGTGCTCGACAGGATTTTCGAGGACGGGCGGATCTGGATCGAAGCGATCTCCGGCACCAGCGCCGGGGCGATGAATGCAGTCGTCGCCGCGCAAGGCATGTACGATGGCGGTGGAGCCGGCGCGCGGGCAGAACTTGAGCGCTTTTGGCGCGCTGTCTCCAAGTCCGGAGAAAACAGCCCGATCCGCCGAAACGCCATCGACAAGCTGCACGGCAACTGGTCGCTCGATATGTCGCCCGGCTACGTCTGGATGGACATGCTGAGCCGCATCGCATCGCCCTACGACACCAATCCGCTGCGCATCAACCCGCTGCGTGCGCTGGTCGAGGAGTTCATCGACTTCCAGAAGGTCCGCGATTGCGCAGACATGCCGATTTTCATCTCGGCGACCAACGTCGAAACCGGCCGGGTCCGCATCTTCCAGCGCGAAGAAATCACCGTCGACGTGGTCATGGCCTCGGCATGTCTGCCATCCGTGTTCCATGCCGTCGAGATCGATGGAATACCCTATTGGGACGGCGGCTTCATGGGCAACCCGGTGCTGTCTCCCTTTATCGACCAAAGCCCCAGCAGTGACATTGCCATCGTGCAGATCAATCCGGTGGAGCGAAAAGGCACGCCCCGCACGGCACGCGACATCCAGAACCGCGTCAACGAAATCACGTTCAACGCGTCGCTGCTCAAAGAGCTGCGCACAATCGAACTGGTTGACAGATTACTCGAGACGGGCCGGCTGTCGGGCAACGAATTCAGGCGCATGAACGTGCATATTATCGAGGCTACCGAAGCCATGAACAATTTGGGGGCCTCATCGAAAATGAATTCGGAATGGGACTTCCTGGTCCACCTCAAGGATATCGGACGCGCCGCCGCCGCACAGTGGATCGAACGGCACTTCAACGACATCGGCGAACGATCGACGGTTGATCTTCGCGCCATGGTCGACGACTTTGGGTCGAATGCAAAACGCTAGTTGCGTGGGGCCAGCACGGCACTGGAGCCATTAAGTCGCAATCGGCATCTGCCGAAGCGGCACGCACCGTGATCGGCCGGCGGCGCGCGGCTACACAGACAGCGTCGCGTCCGGCCGTCCGGCCATCAGGCGCAACGGCGTATAGAGCAGCACCACGCCACCATGCTGGTTGCGTACCGTGTTGCGCGTGCGCACGAGGCCGCGCCCCTTTGACGTGGCGCGAGCCTCGGTGATCTCGATTTCGACCGACACGGTGTCACCGGCGACGACAGGGCCTTTGACGTCCAAGTCAGTGTGCAGGAAGGCGAGGCCGGTGCCATGCCCCGTGCCGGCCAGCGCCAAGCCTTCAGCCACGGCGTAGACGAGCGCGGCCGGCGCCGCAAACCCCTGCATGGCGGAGTGCTTGCGACGGTATTCGTCGTCCGTGAACAGCGGCTCGACGAAGCCGACAATGTTGCAGAACGCGGTGATATCGTGGGCGTGGATCGTGCGACCGTAGGTGCGGAAGTGATCGCCGACCTTGAGATCCTGCCAGTAAAAGCCGTGGCCGAGCAGTTTCATGAGAATGCCTTTGGAAAAGACCGCTGGGTCTGCGGTGACAGAGTGTCGGCGCACGCGATCGGCCGCACTGGGGGAGCATCAATCGTGTTTTGGGCGATCGCCTTTGACCGCAGGCTCGAGTGGGGCCGGCTCGTGCGCGGGCTCGGCGTCATCGGCGTCACGGCCGCGCGTCTGTGTTTTGCGGCGTTTGAGGTTGGCGCGCAACGCGTCGGCCCGCCGTTCTGTCTTCACGCGCATCTCGGTAGGGTCGGCCATGGGGCGTTTCAAGACCTTGTAGACGGTTCAGCTTCAGCGGCGTCAGGGGCGGCGCGATGTCTTCGCCGGCTTGGTCTTGGCTTTGCCGAGACCGGATCGCTTGCCGGGGCTCCCCATGTCACCTTGAAATGCTGCGGCTGGCAACGCGAAAACCTCGCCATGGCTCAAGGCTGTGTCGAACCATAGAAAGGGCAGCATCGGGAATTCAGCCTCGAGGGTGGCGCGGCCCTGCCCGACTTCGACCACCAGCAGCCCCTCCGGCGCCAGATGACGCCCGGCCGCGGCGAGAATACGGCGAACGAGATCCATGCCGTCGTCGCCGCCGAGATGGGCGAGCACCGGTTCCGCCTTGTGCTCAGCGGGAAACCGCGCCACCGCTGCGGCCGTCACGTAGGGCGGGTTCGACACGATCAGATCGAAGCGCGCAAGCCTGCCACCCGACAGCAGATCGCCTTCGACCAGGGTGACGCGATCGGCAAGGGCGTGGCTCTTCACGTTCTGAGCCGCGACCGCGAGGGCATCGCGCGAGATGTCGACTGCCGTGACTTCGGCTGCGGGAAACAGATGCGCCGCCACGATGGCGAGACAGCCCGACCCGGTGCAGATGTCGGCGACGCTGGACGGCGGACCATCGAGGCCGAACGGCAGACCGCCCTCAGCCTCGGCGTCGAGCATCAATTCCGCGATGAACGAGCGCGGCACGATCACCCGCTCGTCGACATAGAACCGATGCGATCCAAGATAGGCCGAGTGCGTCAGGTAGGCCGAGGGCTTGCGCGTGACAACCCGGGTCTCGATGACGGCGGACAACTGCGTCCGCTCCGCGCGCGTCAGGCGGGCATCGAGCCAGGGCTCCAGGCTGTCGATCGGCAGGTGCAAAGTCTCGAGCAGAAGAAAGGCGGCGTCATCGAGAGCGGTGGTGGTGCCGTGACCGAAGGCGAGCCCCGCCTCACGGAAGCGCGAGACGGCAAAGCGCAGGAAGTCGCGCAGCGTGATCAGCTCGGAGAGCTGGGTGGTCTCGGACACGGCGACGCCTCATGCTGGGGAACGCGGGGGGCAGCGGGGCCCAGCGCGCATGGATACACAGGCGCCGACGAGGTGTCACGCGGACGTCGCACGGCACCAGCAGTCCTCACTGTGGCCGAAGGATGCCTCGGTTGTAGGGTGCAATAGGCCTCTTTGGCCGTATTGCACCGCCCCCAGGACACGTCGACCAACGCTGAAACCTCGCTCGCCCCGGTGCAATACGCCCGAAGTGGGCACTTGCACCCTACAGGTCGAAACCAACCCGCCGCTGAAAAAGGTGTGTAATTTCACATTGAGACTTGCTGGCACGACACACAGAAAACACCCGCGCCGCGTCACGGCGCCTCCGATTAAGTTTGAATTAATGGCAACCATGTTAAAAGGTAGGTAAGCTGTGTAATCCCACCCCTCGCAGGTGGTGCAACGGCCGGTGTGGCGTGCGTTCGGGGTGGGTTTTGGTGCAGCGTAGGCGCACGGCATGGCGGTC
>JANYHP010000277.1 GCA_025359005.1 Hyphomicrobiaceae bacterium
CAGCATTTCCAAGGCCACGGTTCCCTGCCCGGCGATCACGAGCCGATCATCATAGGGATGGATGAACGTCAGCTGCCGCGCGGCGCCGTGGCTGCGCGCGAAAGCAGCCGCATCCTCGAGCGTCGCGCCTTCAACGATAACGGTTGCGCCATGGCGACGCGTGTTCTCGATTTTCACCATGGGCGTGCCGACGGGCATGACGATAGTGGCGGGGATGCCGAGGCGCTTGGCGTGATAGGCCACGCCCTGCGCGTGGTTGCCCGCGCTCATGGCGATGACGCCGCGTCCGCGCTCATCGGCACTGAGCGCCACCAGCCGGTTGAGCGCGCCGCGCTCCTTGAAGGCCGCAGTGAACTGCAGGTTCTCGAACTTCAACCAGACCCGGCACGACAGAATATCACCGAGCGTGCGGCTCTCGTCGAAATCGGTATCGAGCACGGCCCCGGCAATGACTTTGGCAGCCGCCTCGATGTCGGCGAGTGTCACCGGCAAGGCCGCCGAACCATCGTCCGACTGGGGCATACGTCTCGATTTTCCACGCGCCATCTGCCCGTTCCTTGTCTCTGTTCTGACGCGGCGTGCTGACCTGCCGCAGCCAAGTCCCGGTCGATGAATGCCCGATGAACACGTCTTTCACAGAGCACTCACGCGCCGCCGCTTACAAGCAACCCCAAGAGATGGGACGGCGGGCCCCCAATCCGGCCCGCCCAGACTTTTCTGCAAACCAACAAGTCTTCAGACGAGCTGTTCTTCACAGGAGTAGGAGCGATCGAGGCACTGTCGCACTCATACCGCGTCGTCCCCGAGACTTCCAACCCGAGACTTCCAACCCGTGACTTCCAACTCGTGACTTCCAACTCGTGACTTCCAACCCGTGACCTCCAGTCAGTGAACGTCATGACACACACGACCATATCGATTACCAACGTCATGCTGGCCGCTATCGCGGCCGCCGCGTTTGCCGGCGCCATCTTTGTCGCCGCCCGCCCGGAAACGCAGACGATATCCTTCGCGATGCCGCTGGCTGGCAAGGCTGATCCAGCGCGCCGCTGAGGCGCCCGAGCGGAGTGGAAGAGCAGCGTTTAAGTGATGACAACGCGTGCAACTCGCAGCACAGTCCGGCCGCCCTGACGAAATTCGTCATTCAAAGCCCTTCGGCCGGGCGACGGAGATGCACGCATGAACCTTCTCATCCTCGGAATGGCGCTGTTCGGACTGTCACATCTCGTGCCTGCATCACCCGGCACGCGGCAGTTCCTGCGCGACCGCATGGGACCATCGGCCTATCTGCTGGCGTTCTCCGCCGTCTCGCTGATCAGTCTCATTTTGATCGCCAAAGGCTATGGCGACGCGCGCACGCTCGGACGCGGCAATCCACAACTCTGGGTCCCGCCAGCGTTCATGCGACACATCACATTGGCGTTGATGCTTCCGGCGTTCATCCTGTTGGCCGCCGCCTATACGCCATCACGCATTCGCACCGCAGCCAAGCATCCGATGCTGGCCGCAATCAAGATCTGGGCGCTGGCGCATCTGTTGGTGCGCGGCGATCTGGCCAGTGTGGTCCTGTTCGGCGGCATGCTGGCCTACGCCGTCTTTGATCGCATATCCGTCAAGGGCCGCAGCGCTCTCGGCCCGCTTGGCACCACTCCCGGCACGCTGCGCGGCGACATCATGGCCATCGCCATCGGCGGCATCGCCTATCTGGCCATGCTGGCCGGCGGTCATGCGCTGCTGATCGGCGTGCCGTTGCTGCGCCTCAGTAGCTTTGCATACTGAGCCGCTCCATTACCCAAAAGTCAGGCTCGCGGCCACACGGCGCAACAGCGCCTCGGCCTGGCGCTTTCTGGCGCCGATCCATTCCGCCCGGCTATTACCGACGACGCGGGCGACGAGCCGCGCCCGCGGACGCCCGTCAGGCAGGAATTTCGGATCGAGCGCCAGGATGTTCTCGATGGTCGTCGCGTACAGCGCAGGATCGCCGTCGTACAATTCACGCAAGTATTTCTGATGCGACCCCACCAGGGCAGAGCACTGCGCGGTATCGAGAGTGCCGCCCTGCCGGTCCCGCCAATGCCTCTCGACGCGGACGAGCACGTCGAAGTAGTCCGCCAGCGCGCGCGTGTCCTTGATCAGCCGGCCGCTCGCGTTGCCCGGCGTCTGCCGATACAGGAACATCGCTTCAGGACCGTCGATGCGGTGCAGGCGCTGGCCTGCCATCACCAGTCGCAAGATCATCTCGCGATCCTCACACAGCTTAAGGCCTTCGGAAAACCCTCCCGCGGCGGCGACCGCGTCCCGGCGGAACAGCAGCGGCCCCAGCAGCCCGAACGAATTCAGGATGCCGACCAGCACATCGCGACCGAGGTCAGGCGACAGGAGCGGCCCGGTCTGTCGCCACCCATCTCCAGCCCGGTCATAGAGACGCCAGGGCGACCACACCGCCGCGACGTCGGGTGCCACGGTGACCGCAACGGCATGCTGAGCGGCCAATTTCCCGGGCGCCAGCAAATCGTCGGCATCGAGAAATTGCACCCAGGCGCCGCGCGCTTCCTGCAAGCCGACATTGCGCGCGGCACTCACACCGCGATTGCGCGGCATCCGCACCAGGCGCCCGCGCGGCAGTGCAGCAGCGATCACATCAGCCGCCACTCCCGCCGTGTGATCGGTCGACGCATCATCGACGACGATGACCTCGAGAACGTCCGCGCCGCAGGTCTGCGCCGCGACGCTTTGCAACGTCTCCGCGATCCACGACGCCGAATTGTAGGCCGGAACGACGACACTGATGTCGCCCCGCCGCACTGCATTGCTCATCACGACCCCACCAACTTCACTCTTACAGGCCCCTCGCCTGACGCCCCGCTGGGTAGTGACGCATCACCGGTCCATCCTCGCGCAACAGGAAATCCACCGGCGGCAACGCCACCATGGCCGGCGCCAGCTGGAACGCGTAGGCAAAGCACTTGGCTGCCGCAGCGCCACGCCCCCGCGCCAGATCACGCAGGCCCCACCAATAGGCACGCGCGGCCAGCCGCCGTTGCATGTGCCGGCGCAGATCCGCGCCATTGTCGAGAGCCGCACCGTCATGCGCCAGAAAACACTCCAGCGCGCGGGCCCGCTCGACCAGATCGGCGGTCGGCGCGCTTTGCAGCTCCGCCGAGTAATTCGTCCCGTGCAGGCGGCGGAAGGCGTGCCGATCACCAGAAAAGATAACGTCCCCGGTCATCGCCAGCCGCATCAAAAATTCGAGGTCGAGCGTCAGCTTCAGCTCAGTCCGATAGTGGCCGATCGTCTTTTGCAGCGCTGTGCGGCAGAGCACGGTACCGCAGGAAATGATGCGCTCGGCCTGCCGAAACCGATCCTCGATGAACGCCCGCCCAGATGTAATCCGGGCCGCAGGCGCCGGCACAAGCGCGCCAGCCGGCAGCGCGTCGCCTGTATGGAACGGTTGCTCGATGCCGTAGCAGAAGGCGGCCGCCGGATGCTGGTCCATCAGCGTCAGCGCACGCCGTAGAAACCCCGGCGCCAGAATGTCGTCTGCGCAAACCATCAGGCAATAGTCGCCCTCGGCCCAATCGACGAACGCATTGAGGGAAGCGTGCAAGCCGAGATTGGCCTCACGCGTCAGAAGCGACACGCGCCCATCACGCGCTATCAGGCGGCGGACGACGGCAACACTATCGTCGGTGGATGCGTTGTCGATAACCAGCACGCGGATGTCGTCGACGCCCTGCCTCAGAATGCTGTCGATACAGGCGGCCAGATATTGCCCGTAGTTGTAGTTGGGAATTGCGATATCGATCTTGGCCATGGTCCACGCCCAAACGCGGCAGACAGCAATGCTTTCACGCAACACCGCCTCATCGCCGTCGCGCGGCCGCGACAAGGTGCAATGTCGGTTAACGCCGAAGTGTCTTTGCTCAGGCTTGACGATAGTCCAGCCCCGCCGGCTGCGAAACTCACCGTAAGAGGTAGTCGCACACGGAGCATACTCGGACGCACGGACTTCGCCCTCGACCTGGCCCGCTTTGGCACGGTCGGTGCATTCATCGTTACCGACCTGCGGAGTGGCCAGCGTTCTGCCGGCACGCTATACGTCTGCGACGACGCAAGTTCGCCAAGATGCCCTTAGCTTTCGCCTAGACGCCGTCAGCTTCCGCCAAGACGCCGTCAGCTTTCATGATGACACCGCTAGCTCTCGCCCAGACACCGCCAGCTTTCGCCATGACGCAGTCAGCTTTCGTGATGACGCCGCCAAGTCGGTCGCGTGGCAAACCCAGACCCAGCCCGGACGAGCACAGATGAGCCTGCGCCGAGCCCTGCTTTTTTCGACCGGCGAGCGCTACTTCGGCTTGCTGGTGAATTTTGCCTCGATCGCCATTGTCTCGCGCTACCTGACGCCCGAACAAGTCGGCCTGATGGGCTTCGGCATGGCACTCACCAATTTGATCGAAATGATCCGGGACCTTGGGGCGACCTCGTTCGTCATCCAGGCGCGCGACAGCGACCGGGATGCCTCTCGGACGGCGTTCACGATCATGGCCATCCTCACGCTCATTGTGGTCGTGCCCATGTTTGTGGCCGCGACCCCGCTCGCCCGGATTTATGGCGACGACCGGGCGGCCAACCTGCTGGCCGTACTGGCGTTGAGCTACCTGCCCGGACCATTCCTTGCGCTGCCGTTCGCGCTCATGCGGCGCGAAATGAGCTTCGGCACCACCGCTCTGCTCGGCATCGGTGGTATCACCACAAGCTCGGTGCTGACCATCGCCTTCGTGTTCCTGGATTTCGGCCACTTGAGCTACGCCTTCGCCGTCCTGTGCGCGAACGTTGTATTGCTGGCCATGACGGTCGTTGCCCGCCCGGACCTCTGCTGGGTGTTCCGTCCGACCTTGCGGCGCTTCCGTGAAGTGTTCTCGTTCGGCGGCTATTCGGCCCTGTCGGGGCTGATGCTCGCCTTCAACGAATTTCTCCCCAATCTTTATATCGGCCGCCTGCTGGGCCTCGATGCGCTCGGGCATTTCAACCGCGCCTTCGTGATGTTTTCACTGCCCGATAAATTGTTGCTCACCGGGTTCGCGCCCGTCGCCTTGCCGGCGTTCTCCGCCCTCTCGCGCGACGGCCACAGCCTCAAGGCGGCCTATCTGCGCGGCCTCGAAATGGTGAGCGCCGTCAAAATGCCGGTGCATATTCTGCTGGCCATCCTGGCGGCCCCCGCGGTGCGCATCCTGCTGGGGCCGAAATGGTCCGGCGTCGTGCCGCTGTTGCAGATCATGTCGATGACCGCGATCTTCACCTACCCGTTTGCGCTGGCCTGGCCGGTGCTGGTGGCCGCCGGCGAGATCAGGTCCTACATGCGTGCGTTGATGATCGCCTGGCCCATCGCCGCCGGCGCCATGTTTATCGCCGCCAATATCAGCCTGACGGCGCTGGCGTGGGCCTGGGGTATCGCCGGCATGGCCTTCACGATCACCAAATTCGTCTACCTGCGACAGGCGGTCGGCGCGACCTGGAGCGAGGTCTTCGCCCATGTCCGCAAGACACTGATCGTCTCAGGCATCAGTATGGCGTTGCCTGCCGTGGCCTATCTCGCGTTCGATCCCATCAGCATCCCGCTGTCGATCGGCGTCGGCGGCGTCGCCATTGTGGGGTGGTGGGTGGGCATCCGCGTCACCGACCATCCGCTGCTGGCGGAAGTGAACAGGGCGCTCGACGCGGCCCTGCGCATCCCCGGCCTGCAACGCCTCGCCGCCCGCCTGCCCACCCGCCTGCGCTCCGCCGTAGCGGTATCGACCGGCCGCGATCAAGCGTGAGGTGCCGTACGCGCCAGCGTCGCGCCCCCTTCGACCAGCACCGGGATACAACGACAAGCCAAGGGCGCTGCTCGTGCTGGACTGCGCGTGCCTGTCGATGCGCTGTCATGAGCGCAAACCGACGCACCTGACCCGGAGCCGACGAAGTTGTCGTCATGGCAGTCAACGCATGGCTGTCATTATGTCAGAGAAGCTTTGCTCGATGGTTTGCACTGACGTGTCGACCGCGATA
>JANYHP010000025.1 GCA_025359005.1 Hyphomicrobiaceae bacterium
CCCCGCTTCGCGCGCGCGCGCGAAAGTGTCATGGTAAGTTCCCGATGACCACGTCTGACGACAGCGCCGATCTCGCGCGGCTGAGCAGCGCAATCATCCAGAAGGGCTCAAAAAGCTTTGCGGCGGCGTCGAAACTGTTCGACGCAAAGACCCGCGTGGGCGCGCATTTGCTTTACGCGTGGTGCCGCCATTGCGACGACGTGATCGACGGCCAGCAGTTGGGCTTTCGCGATGCAACCCGTGCGCCGCATTATCCGCATGCCGAACTGGAGCGGCTGCGGGCACAGACAACCGACGCATTGGCGGGCAAGCCGATGGCGGAGCCGGTGTTTCGCGCCTTCCAGGCGGTGATGCGCGAATACAAGATTCCGGCACGGCATGCGTTCGAGTTGCTCGACGGGTTCGCCATGGATGTTGAGGGGCACCGCTATACAACGATCGAGGATACGCTCGCGTATTGCTATCATGTGGCCGGCGTCGTCGGCGTGATGATGGCGATGATCATGGGGCGTCAAGACGAGGCGACGCTTGATCGGGCGTGCGACCTGGGGCTGGCGTTCCAGCTCACCAACATTGCGCGCGATGTCGTCGAGGATGCCGAGAACAATCGGTGCTATTTGCCGTCGGCGTGGCTCGACGAGGTTCATTTGACGCGCGAGACCATGCTCGATCCACGCAACAGGCTGGCGCTGTTCGGTGTGGCAGCCCGGCTGATCGCGGAAGCCGAGCGCTATTACGAAAGCGCCCGCGTCGGCATCGCTGACTTGCCGTTGCGCTCCGGTTGGGCGATCGGAACCGCGCGCGCGGTTTACCGTAAGATCGGCCGCGAAGTGGTGCAGCGCGGTCCGCGTGCTTGGGACAGCCGTGTCTCCACGTCGAAGGCGCAGAAAATTGGCGCGGCCTTGGGCGGCGCCGTTGTTGTAATGGACGCCAAGACGCGGGGCCGCTTTATAACGTCGCCGCCGCGCACCGGGCTCTGGACGCGGCCGAAGGCGTAAATGGCATGCACCATCTACGCGGCGCGGAAGAGGCGGACGGCTTCGTCGCATTCGAACAGATAGAGCAGGGCGCGCAGCGCATGACCGCGCTCGCTCGCGAGATCGGGGTCGCGGTTGAGGATGAGCGTGGCGTCGTCGCGGGCCGCCGCCAGAAGGTCAGTAAAATTGGGCACATCCGCAACGCGGAATTCCGGCGCTCCCGATTGCCGGGCGCCCATCACCTCGCCACCGCCGCGCAATTCGAGGTCTTTCTCGGCGATGATGAAGCCGTCTTCGGTCTCGCACATCATCCTGAGGCGCGCCGCCGCCGTCTCGCCGAGTGGTGCCTTGTGCAACAGCATGCAGTAGCTCTGCCGCTCGCCCCGACCGACGCGACCACGCAGCTGATGCAACTGGGCCAGGCCGAAGCGTTCGGCGTGTTCGATCACCATGACGGAGGCGTTAGGCACGTTGACGCCGACTTCGATGACGGTGGTTGAGACGAGAATTTTCAGCTTGTCAGCGGAGAATGCAGCCATAACCGCATCTTTTTCGTGGCCCGACATGGCGCCGTGCATCAGCCCCACCTGGTCGCCGAAGAACTGCTTGAGATGCGCCCACCGCTCCTCGGCTGCGGCAAGCTCCGACACCTCCGAGCTCTCGATCAACGGGCAAACCCAATAGACCTGCGCGCCGGTCGCGAGCGCGCGCTTCAAGGCATCGACCACGTCGTGCAAGCGCTCCAGCGGCGGCGCGGTCGTCTTGACCGGCTTGCGACCGGGCGGCTTCTCGTCGAGCCGCGAGACATCGAGATCGCCGTAGTGGGTCATGAGCAACGTGCGAGGGATCGGCGTCGCCGTCATCACCAGAACGTTGGCCCCGCCGTCGCGGCCCTTCGATTGCAAGGCGAGCCGCTGATGCACGCCGAAGCGATGCTGCTCGTCAATGACAGCGAAGGCGAGATCGTTGAACACGACATCGGGGGAGAACAGCGCGTGCGTGCCGATGAGGATGTCGATGTCACCAGAGGCTAAGTGTTGCAACACGAGATCGCGGGCGCGGCCCTTCTCGCGGCCCGTCAGCACGGCAAGGCGCAGACCGCATTTCTCCGCCAGCGGCGCGATGGTTTCGAGATGCTGGCGGGCGAGCACTTCGGTCGGCGCCATCAAGGCCGCCTGCGCGCCGGCTTCCACCGCAATGGCCATCGACATCAGGGCAACGACGGTCTTGCCCGAGCCCACGTCGCCTTGCAGCAGACGGAGCATGCGGTGGGGCGCGGCCATGTCGGCAGCAATGTCCTTCACGGCGCGTTGCTGGGCGCCGGTCAGTTCGTACGGCAACGACTTTGCCAAGGTCGCGCGCAGGCGGCCATCGCCGGTGATGGCCCGGCCGCTTTGCGTCTTCTGGCCGAGGCGAACAAGCCCGAGCGCCAACTGACCGGCGAGCAGTTCGTCGTAAGCCAGCCGCTGGCGCGGCAG